>JBGPLR010000292.1:0-5010 GCA_041486545.1 Terriglobia bacterium | reverse complement strand
GCTGGGCGCGCTCTACGATATTCCCAACATCCAGTACGACGGCTATCGCGTGCTCACCAACAAGCCGGCCTGCGGCGCCATGCGCGGACACGGCACGGTGAACGTCCGCTTTGCCTTCGAGTCGCAACTGGACGAGATGGCCGCGCACATTGGCATGGACCCGGCGGAAGTCCGCCGCCGCAACCTGCTCAAGCCGCCGTGCGTTACCGTGAACAACCTGCGGGTGCAGAGTTACGGCCTGCCGGAGTGTATTGAAAAAGTTGTGGAGCGCTCAGGATGGAAGAAGCGCCGCGGCAACCTGCCGATCAAACGCGGCCTGGGCATTGCGTGCAGCCACTACGTGAGCGGCGCGGCCAACAGCATTATCCGGTCAGACATGCCGCATTCCACGGTGAACATCAAGATTGATCGCGATGGCGGCGTGGTGGTGTACACCGGCGCGTCAGACATTGGCCAGGGGTCGGACACCATGGTGGCGCAGATTGTGGCGGAAGTGCTGGGCATCGGCCTGGCGCGCATCAAAGTCGTCGCCGCCGACACCGACCTTACTCCAATTGACATTGGCTCCTACTCCAGCCGCGTGACCTTCATGAACGGCAACGCGTCTCTGCGCTCGGCGCAAGACGTGAAGAAGAAGATTGTTGCTGCCGCTGCCAAGAAGATGAACTGCGCGCCGGAAGACGTGATCATGCGCGACGACATGGTGTGGAAAAAAGGCGCGGTTCAAGATATGTCTCCGCCCTTGGCCAACAGCGGGCCAACGGGTGGGCCACCCACTGAACAGGCCGCGCAGGGCAGCGTGCAGGAAGTGAGCGGCCGCGTGGAAGGCCAGACGCTGCGCGGATCGCTGCAGCAGAAGCGTAAAGACCAGGGGCCGCGTGACCACATGAGTTTTGAAGAGGCCGTGGTCTCGGCCATTGACTTCAGCGGCGCTTTAACCGGCACCGGATCTTATGCTCCGCCCAAGGAAGCTCGCGGCGGCGAATTCAAAGGCGCCGGCGTGGGCCCTTCGCCCGCGTATTCGTATTCGGCGCAGGTGGCCGAGGTGAGCGTGGACGAGGAGACCGGCGAAGTGACTGTCCACAAAGTCTGGGCGGCGCATGATTGCGGGCGCGCGCTGAATCCGGTTTCCGTGGAGGGCCAGGTCATCGGCTCGGTATGGATGGGACTGGGCCAGGCGATGCAGGAAGAAATGGTGTGGAAAGACGGCCTGCTGATGAATCCCGGCATGCTGGAGTACAAGTCGCCGTCAGCGGTGGAGTCGCCGGAAATTGAGGCCATCATCGTGGAGTCCGTGGATCCGGAAGGCCCGTTCGGCGCCAAGGAAGCCAGCGAAGGCTCGCTGGCCGCGACCATTCCCGCCATCGCTAACGCGATTTATGACGCCGTGGGTGTGCGCATGAGGGAAACACCGTTCACGCCGGAGCGCGTGCTGGCTGCGCTGCGCAAGAAAAAAATGGAAGCCAAAGCCCTGGAGATCACGCGCGGGTCCGATCCTTCCGCGCCCACCACGTTCCGCGAACACGGCGGGTCGCTGTGGTACAAGGGCAAAGGCCCGGACCGGCACGTGGATGATCCGGCGCGCCGGCACAGCGAGACTGTTGAGGCTGCAGGCGATTGAAAATATTTGTTACGTCATCCCGAACCCGGTTGGATGAGGGCGCGTCGTCTTCAGCGCCCGAATAGGGGTGAGGGACCTCGTGTTGTTTCGAAATAGGAAACGCAAGGTCCTTCGGGCCTGTTCGGACGCTGATGAATGCGCGTCCTCACCCACGGCCCTCAGGATGACGAAGCTTAGAGAATTAGAGTTGATGTTGAGAATGAAGATCTAAATGACCTTACCCGCATTCAAACTTCTCCGTCCGCGGACCATTGATGAAGCCGTGGCCAACATGCTGGAACACAGCACGCACGTGAGCATTCTGGCCGGAGGCACGGACCTGCTGCCTTCGATGAAGCAAAAGCTGTTTGCGCCCGACTATGTCATGGACATCCGCGGCATTGAAGAGATGCAGGGCATACAAGTGCGGCCCGGCCTGGGTGTGGAGATTGGCGCGCTCACGCCGCTTTCCGCCATTGAAGATTCCGAGTACATCCTTCGCAACTATCGCGTACTGCATGAGGCGGTGAAGACCGTGGCGTCGCCTATCCTGCGCAATATGGGCACGCTGGGCGGCAACATCTGCCTGGACACGCGCTGCGTCTGGTACAACCAGTCGCTGCAGTGGCGGCGCTCCTGCGGATTCTGCATTAAGAAAGATGGCGACCTCTGCCACGTAGCTCCCGGCGGCAAGAAATGCTGGGCGGCTTTTTCCGGGGACACGCCTCCGGCGCTGCTGTGCCTCAACGCCGAACTGGAAATTGTTGGCCCGGTGGGCGTGCGGCGCATGGCGATGAAAGATTTCTATACCAACGTGGGCGACGCCCGCATGCGTCTGGAACCGCATGAAATGATCACTCGCGTGTTTTTGCCGGAATCGACGAAAGGGTGGAAGGGAAGTTACCTAAAGCTGCGCGTGCGCGGGTCGATTGATTATCCGCTGGCCGGCGTGGCCGTGGCGCTCAAACAGAATGGCGGTCCGGTGGAGGCCGCGCGCGTCGCCGTGACCGCCGTGAATCCTGCGCCGCTGCTGGTGCCCGGCGCGGAGGGCGCGCTGCTCGGCAAGAAGATCAACGAGGCTTCAGCGACAGCTGTGGGCGAGCTGGCTGCCAAGACCGCCAAGCCGCTGACGACTTCAGGGCTCACGCCGGAATATCGGCGGGAGATGGTGAAGGTATTTGCGAAGCGGGCGGTGCTGGCGGCGGCCCAAAACGGTAGTTAGTACTTGGTATTTAGTATTTGGTTCAAGGCCTCGGTATCCTCGATTCCCTCCGGCAGGCGTAGAATACCGCCATCGTTAGAAGCTAAGTACCAAGTACTAAATACCAATTACCGTATCCCCATGCTCATCACTGACTGCCACATCCACATCCAACCGGTTGAGATGTTCAAGGCCGGGCCGCTTGAGGTGATGAAGAAGGCCCGTGGCCACTATGACGACATTCTGGAGTACTGCCGCTCGCCCAAAGCGCTGCTCAAGTATCTGGACTCCATCGGCGTGGAGCGCGCGGTGCTCATTAATTATGTGGCGCCGGAGACCATGGGCTTCACCCATGAAGTGAACCCGTGGGTGGCCAACTACTGCAAGGAGAACCCGCGCCGGCTTATCCCTTGCGGCAGCGTGCATCCGCGCCACAGCCTGAACGTGCAGAAAGACATGGACGAACTGGTGCGGCTGGGCATCAAGCTCATCAAGATCCATCCGCCGCACCAGTTGCTGTACGCCAACGATTACATGAGCGGCGTGAAAGAGCTGGAAATCATCTATCGCGGCGCGGAGGCCAACGGCATTCCGGTGATGGTGCATACCGGGACGTCGATTTTCCCGCAAGCCCGCAACAAGTTCGGCGACCCCATCTACCTGGACGACGTGGCGGTGGATTTTCCCAAGCTCAAAATCCTCATGGCCCACGGCGGGCGTCCGATATGGATGCAGACGGCGTTTTTTCTCTTGCGACGCCACCGCAACGTGCACCTGGACATCAGCGGCATTCCGCCCAAGCTGTTGCTCACATATTTCCCGCGGCTGGAAGAGATCGCGCACAAGACCCTGTTCGGCACCGACTGGCCCAGCCCCGGCATCCCGGACATTGAGCAGAACCTGACTCAGTTCCAGGGACTGCACTTGTCTGCGGCGGTGAAAGAGCAGATTCTGAGCAAGACGGCGCTGGGGATCTGGCCCAGCTAGATGCGTCCGTGTCACAATCTTGTCTGCCGAAGAGGGCCTTTGCCGTGCATACAATCCTGTTGTTGATCGCCGCCGTGGCAGGCGCTGTCCAAGCGCAGCAGGTTGCGCATCCGTCCAAGCCTGCGCCTTCCGTCTATGTCACCACCGCGTTCGGACTTGCAGTACAGGTGCCGGAGGGGCTGAGCATCTGCCCGCTGCCGAAGAAGTGGTCGGGATCTGAAGACGGAACCGTGCTCTTCCTGAAGCCGGCCGACTGCCTGCAGAACAGCGGCAGCGGTTCCTCCACGCGTCTCACCCTGGGATTTGCTCCTTCCATCACGCTCCGATACCGCGCGAATAGCGGCCGCACCGATCACTTTGACGGCGACATCCCGCCGGCGCGCTCACCCGTGGAACTGGCCAGCCAGTCTTGCGCGAAACCTGAAATCTCACCGCAATTCAAGTTGTTTGGCCAGCCCGCTGTGACCTGTCGCTCCGAGTTGCCCGGCGGCAAAGTGAGGGTTGTGCTCATGGCGCTCTATGGCTCCCGAAAGAACGTTTTGTTGGTGAGTTTGTTGACGACGCAGGAGCGCCTGCCGGCCGACGAGCGTGTGCTGGAAAGCGTCGCGGCCGCGATCACGGGTTGTAAGGTTGCATCCGACAACAAAGAAGATGTGCCGGTGTGCCCTAAAGGGACCGCGTGGTAGAGGAGTAAGAGGGCGCGGGCAATCTGGCCGGAGTAGCAATTGTCATTCCGACAGCCACGTTAAGCGAGCGCTTGCTTTCTTCAGTGCGCGAGTAGTGGCGGAGGAATCTGCTCTGCCCATGCATCAGCAGGAGCAGATCCCTCGGGTCCTGTTCGCAAGCTGAAGAAGGCGCTTGCGAAACTGCGGACCACTCGGGATGACGTCTTCAAAAGGGAGATGGTTCAACCGCAAGTGTGGGTCTTCGTGCTGGCTGACGTTGCCGGCAGGAACTCCCGCAGCGGGCACTCTTCACACTTCGCCTTCTTGCGGCAATACTGGTTGCCGGCCCGCACGATCAGCGCATGCAGTTCGTTGTAATGCTGGGCGAGTTCGCTGCGCGCCGCGCGGCTCATGCGGGAGACGGGATGGCGCGGGTCGTTCCCCTGTGGATGAACCGCCTCTTGTGGATGGACCGCCAGAGATTCCGGCTTCGCGCCAGCGCCCTCCTGCTCCGCAATCACCATCGGATCCGGCGCGCCGCTACTGATCTCCTGCTC
>JBGPLR010000291.1:0-5036 GCA_041486545.1 Terriglobia bacterium | reverse complement strand
CCACGGCTTTTGCGGTCTTGGGGAAGGGAATCACTTCGCGCAGGCTCTCCGCGCCGGCCAGTATCATCACAATGCGGTCCAGGCCCAGCGCAATGCCGCCGTGCGGAGGCGTGCCGTACTCCAGCGCTTCCAGGAAGAACCCAAAGCGCGATTTTGCCTCTTCGTCGCTCATGCCCAGCGCGCGGAAAATCTGTTTCTGAATGTCCGGGCGATGGATACGGATGGAGCCCGAGCCCAACTCCGTTCCGTTCAGCACAATGTCATAGGCCAGTGCGCGCACTGAGCCGGGGTCGGACTCCAGCTTGTCCATGTCGCGCTCATGCGGTGACGTGAACGGATGGTGCGCCGGGTTCCAGCGCTTTTCCGCTTCGTCGTATTCGAACATGGGGAAGTCGGTGACCCACGTGAAGTGGAACCCGCCCTGGCGGAACGCCATGTGGCGGTCAGCATATTTGCGCGCCAGTTCCACGCGAAACGCTCCGGCAGCCGTGAACACCGCGTAATCCGGACGCAAACCCGTCTTCTCCGACGTCAGCGGCCCGCCCACCAGCACAAGCAAGTCTTCGGCTTGCGCGCCGGACATCTCGCGCAGCTTGGCCACGGCTTCCGGAAAGGATTTTTCCAGACGCTTGATGTCATCCAGCAGCCGCGCTTCTTTGCGCTCACCGAACAGGGGACGGTTATCGTCCCGCTCTTTGCGCGAAAGCTCGCCGATCTTGGGAATACGAATCGCTACCAGCGGCAGCTCAGGATTGAGTTGCAGCGACTGCAACTGGTAGGCCGCGAACGCCGTCCGCACGTCGGTCAGCTTGGGCAGGCGGAGGTCCGGCTTGTCAATGCCGTACTGGCGGATGGCATCGTCATAAGTCATGCGCTGGAACGGCGGCTTGATCTCAAATCCGGCCGCCTTGAACGCCGCTTGGAGAAAGCCTTCCACCACTTCAAACACGCGGTCCATCTGCGGGAAAGACATTTCCAGGTCAATCTGGGTAAACTCCGGCTGGCGGTCCGCGCGCAAGTCTTCGTCGCGGAAGCAGCGCACGATCTGAAAATATTTGTCGAACCCGGAGATCATCAATATCTGCTTGAACAGTTGCGGCGACTGCGGCAGCGCGTAAAATTCGCCGGGATACACGCGGCTGGGGACGAGATAGTCGCGCGCGCCTTCCGGCGTGGAGCGCGTCATGAACGGCGTTTCAATCTCAAAGAATCCTTTGCCGGACAAATACTCGCGGATCGCCAGCGCGACTTTGTGGCGCAGCTCAATGTTGTGTTGCATGGGCTCGCGCCGCAGATCAATGTAGCGGTACTTGAGGCGCATCTCTTCGTTGGCCAGCGCGGGGTCGCCGGGCAGGAATGGCGGCAGCTTGGATTCGTTCAGCACCTTCAGTTCGGTGGCCACCACTTCAATCTCGCCCGTAGGGATGTGGCGGTTGATGGTCCGCTCCTCGCGCTTGCGCACCGTGCCGATGGCGGCAATCACGTACTCCGAACGCAATTCGCTGGCCTTCTGGTGCAGCGCCGCGTTGTCGCTCTTGTCAAAGACCAACTGGGTGAGCCCGGTGCGGTCGCGCACATCAATAAAGATGACGTTGCCCAGGTCGCGACGGCGATTGACCCAGCCCATCAACACCACTTGCTGCCCGGCGTTTTCCGCGCGCAGCTCTCCGCACATGTGCGTGCGGCGAAGTTCACCAACGAAGTCGAGCGCCAAAAGAAATTACCTGCCTTTTGCTGAAAATAGCCGGTTGCAAGGCTAAGAGTTTGATTATAAAGGCAATCAGCAAGCCGCGGGAGTCGCGCCGGGAAACCCAAGTCACATGCGCGCCAGTTGTATGCTTACTTTTGCCGCAGGCTGGCAGTCTGCCAGACGAGTGTCCGCGCGTGCAAAAATAAAGCTTGACCGTGGAACATGTTCCATAGAGGAGACTATTTATGGCGGAGAAAGTTCCGGGCCTCGCCTTCCGCTCCGGAGAACTGGCGGCCATAACCGGTATCAGCCGCGACGCGCTGCGCTATTACGAACGCCACGGATTGTTGCCCGCGGCACAGCGCGCGCAGAACGGTTACCGGCGCTATCCGCCGCAAGCAGCGGCAAGAGTGCGGTTGATTCGTGCCGCCCTGAGCATTGGCTTTACCGTGGACGAATTGTCAGAGATTCTTTCCGCGCGCGACCACGGGCTGGCTCCCTGCAAGCGCGTCCATGTTCTGGCGAAAGAAAAGGCCCAAGCGTTGGACGCCCGCATCGCCGAGCTGACGACGTTGCATCGTGCTCTGCAAGCGGCCATACGAAGCTGGAGCCGCAGATTGAAGTCCACGGCGCCGGGCCGGCAGGCCGGATTGCTGGAGATGTTTGTAGCGAACCATCCGGAGAGCGCGCTGGCCATCTCGCCGCTGATTTCTCCGGGATTGAAGAGCAAATTACAAAAAAGAAAAGGCGGAACATTATGAAACGTTATTTTCAGTTAGGACTTATGATCGCGGCGTTGGCCGTGGTGGGCTTCGCGCAGGAAAAAGAAAAATCCAAACCGGCCGACGACAGCATGCCCGCAAGCGACAGCATGCGCGACCACATGAAAGACTGTCCCATGCACGCCCAGCACATGGCTGCCGGCCAGCACGATCACGACATGATGAAGCGCGGCGAGAGCCATCAGGGCATGGGTTTTTCTCAGGAAAAGACTACGCACCATTTCCTTTTGAGCAAAGACGGCGGCGCAATCCAGGTGACGGCCAATTCAGCCGGCGACAAAGCCAGCCGCGACCAGATTCGCATGCACCTGAAACATCTCAGCCAGGCGTTCCAGTCCGGCGACTTCAATATACCCATGTTCGTCCATGACCAGACGCCGCCCGGCGTGCCGGTGATGCAAAAGCTGAAAGAGGCCATCACCTACAAATATGAAGAGGTAGAAAACGGCGGGCGCGTGGTGATCAGCTCTGGCAAAGCTGAGGCGCTTGCGGCGATTCATCAGTTCCTGAAATTTCAGATTGCTGAGCATAAGACGGGGGATGCTCTGGAAGTGAAGTAAGCTTTTAGAGTCCCGAGCGCAAGCGAGGGATCCCTATCACCAGGAAAACTCGTGGAGGATCACCCCGGCGGCTGTCTTGATTATAGGGACCTCTCGCTACGCTCGAGGTTGCAGAAAAAGCACTGTCCAGGAATGCGAAGCTATCCGCTCAGTTTGCCGGCAAGGTCGCGGCGTGCCACGCTCACCTGCTCGCCCGTGGCCAGGTTCTTCAGCGCGAACTGGCCGGAAGCAGCTTCATTCTCGCCGACGATCAGCATATATTTTGCTCCGGCGCGCTCCGCGGCTTCAAAAGATTTCTTGAGGCGAAAGGATTCGTCGCCCAACTCGGTGGCGATGGCATGCTTGCGCAGGTCGCGCGCGATCACCGCAGCTTCGGCGTTCATGCCCTCACCCAGCGGCGCCACGTAAACCACGGGGCGTTGGTCGGGGATTCCCACGGTTTCTTCTGCCTGCAGCGCCAGTACAAAACGGTCAAGCCCCAGGGCAAAGCCGATGCCCGGCGCTTTGGGTCCGCCCAGCGCTTCGGACAGGCCGTCATAGCGTCCGCCGCCCAGCAACGCGCTCTGCGCGCCCAGTCCGCCATGTGTAAATTCAAAAGTTGTGCGCGTGTAGTAGTCCAGGCCGCGCACCATGCGCTCATTCAGGTGATACTTGATGCCCACGTGGTTGAGGATCTTTTCCACTTCGTTGAAGTGTTCGCGGCTGGCGTCGCCCAGGTAGGCGGAGATTTTGGGCAGCGCCTCAATGATCGGCTGGTCTTCCGGCACTTTGCAGTCGAGCACGCGCAGCGGATTGGTCTCCGCGCGGCGCTGGCAGTCAACGCACATTTTGTCTTTCACGCCGGCCAGCGCCTCACGCAGCGCCACGTTGTAAGTGGCGCGGTCTTCGGCGGTGCCTACGGAGTTCAGCAGCAGCGTCCACTCTTTGATCCCGACTTCGCGCAGCAAGTGCGCCAGCATGGAAATGATCTCGGCGTCGCGCGCCGGTGATTCGCTGCCCGAAGGAACCGGCCCCAGCACCTCCGCGCCGATCTGGTAAAACTGGCGGTAGCGGCCCTTCTGCGGACGCTCGCGCCTAAACTGCGGACCAATGTAGTAAAGCTTTTGCAGCTTCCCGGTGTCGCCCATCTTGTGTTCGATGTAAGCGCGCACCACGCCGGCGGTGTTCTCCGGCCGCAGCGTCAGCGACTGCGCTTTCTCGCTTTGCGCGCGCGGCTTGTCTTCCCAGGTGAACATTTCTTTGGAGACAATGTCCGTCTCTTCGCCCACGCCGCGTGCAAACAACTGCGTGTCTTCAAATACCGGGGTGCGGATCTCATGAAAATCGTAGAGATGGAATACATGACGGCAAGCCTGCTCTACGTGCTGCCACAGGGCCGTATCCGGCGGCAGAATGTCACGCGTGCCGCGCACCGCTTTGATGAGAGAAGCCATTAGCACTCAGCCACTAGCCTTTAGCCAAAAACGTTTCCTTGTTGGCGCCAGGAAATTCTTTCTTGTAGATTTTTGTGTAATCCATGTAATTGTTGGCGTACATCATGATCATCTGCTGGGTCTTTTCGTCATCAATCTTTTTCTTGAACGCGCCCGGCACGCCCATCCACAGCGAGTATGGTTCCACCACGGTGTTTTCCGGGATCACCGTTCCCGCGGCGATGATCGATCCTTCACCGATCTTGGCGTTGTTCAGCACCACGCAGCCCATGCCGATGAGGCATCGGTCGCCGATGGTGCAGCCATGCAACGTGACGGAGTGGCCCACGGTCACATAGTCGCCCATGATCACGCCGTACTTGTAGCGCATGCCGTGGAGCACGCTGCAATCCTGCACGCTGCAGTTCTTGCCGATGTGGATGGCAAACACGTCGCCGCGGACCACGGCGTTCATCCACACGCTGGAGTTCTCGCCGATCTCCACGTCGCCGATGATCTGCGCCGACTCGTCAATGTAACAAGTCTCATGAATGCGCGGCGAGATTCCATGGTATGGACGAAGCATGGCGTT
>JBGPLR010000290.1:0-5039 GCA_041486545.1 Terriglobia bacterium | reverse complement strand
TGTACGCCGCCATGGTCTTCTCCGTGCTCAGCTTCCTAGTGGCCATCCCCTCAGCGGTCAAGGTCTTCAACTGGACGGCCACGCTCTATAAGGGCTCGGTCGCCTACAACACGCCCATGCTCTACGCCTTCGGCTTTATCGGGCTGTTCACCATCGGCGGGCTGACGGGATTGTTCCTGGCCACGCTGGGCGTGGACGTGCACGTGCACGACACCTACTTCATCATCGCCCACTTCCACTACATCATGGTGGGCGGCGTGGTCATGGGATACCTCGGCGGACTGCACTTCTGGTGGCCGAAGATCAGCGGCCGGCTCTATCCCGAAGGCTTCGCCAAGCTGGCCGCGCTCATCATCTTCGTGGGATTCAATCTGACGTTCTTCCCCCAGTTCATCCTCGGCTATCTGGGGATGCCGCGGCGCTATCACATGTACCCGCCGGAATTCCAGGTGCTCAACGTGCTCTCCAGCGCCGGTGCATCCGTGCTGGCCGTTGGGTTTATCATGCCGCTGGTTTATTTCCTGTGGTCACTGAAGTACGGCCAGGTCGCCGGCGACAACCCGTGGGATGCGAAAGGACTGGAATGGCAAACGACGTCGCCGCCGCCTACGCACAATTTCCATGAAATACCGGTTGTGACCGAGGATCCTTACAACTACGGAGACGATGAGGAGGAGCACGGTGTCCACTAGCCAGACAACCACTACCGACCATCATCCGGCGCTGGTCCATCACTTTGACAGCATGGAGCAGCAGAAGGAAGCGTCCACCTTTGGCATGTGGGTGTTCCTGCTGACGGAGCTGATGATGTTCGGCGGATTGTTCGCCTCCTACCTGATCTACCGGTTGAAGTTCTACGCGGCCTGGGAAGCCGGTAGCAGCAGCATCAACGTGCAGTGGGGATTCGCCAACACGCTGGTCCTGATTGCCAGCAGCTTCACCATGGCCATGGCGGTGTGGTGGGCGCAAAAAGGCAATCGCAAGGGCCAAGTCTTTGCCCTGATCGCGACCATGATCCTGGGCACTGTCTTTCTTGGCGTGAAAGCCGTGGAATATACCGACAAGTACAAAGAGTGCCACATCCCGGGGAGCTTCATCGGGAAACCGTTCAACGCCACCGGCGGGCCCGGTTGCACCACCGGCAACATTGCCAAAGAGTTCATGGAACACCAGGAGCGGATGGGAAAGCCGGTGACTGAAGTCTTCGCCGAGCAGACCGCCAAGCAGACCCAGATTTTCTTCTCCTTCTATTTCGCCATGACCGGCCTGCACGCGTTCCACATGGTGATTGGCCTGGGACTGCTGACCTGGCTCACCTTGCGGGCGAACAGCGGAGAATTTGGGCCGGATTACTTTACGCCCGTGGAACTGGGCGGGCTGTACTGGCACTTTGTTGATATTGTATGGATCTTCCTGTTCCCGTTGCTCTATTTGATTAACCGGACGCACGGCTGAGGTTGGCAGAGAGAATTATGTCAGACGAAAAATCGCACCCGACTCCGTTTCTGTATTTCCTTATTGTGGTCTGCCTCTTCGTGGGCACGGTGGTCACGTATTATGCCGCAACGATTGATATGGGCATCTGGAACCCGGTGGTGGCCCTGACCATTGCCTGCACCAAGGCGGTGCTGGTGGTCCTGTTCTTCATGCACGTGCGCTACAGCGACAAGCTGACCAAGGTCACGGTGATGGCTGGCTTATTCTGGCTGATGATCCTGATCACGCTCAGCTTGAGCGATTACATTTCCCGCGACTTGTGGTTTGGAGCGAAATAGCTTTTTGAGATCAAGAGAAGCCGGGGCGGCGAACCCCGGCTTTGTTATTTGGTGAGAATTTCTTCCAGGTAGTCCAGCGCGCGCGGGTCGTTGCTTTGGCCCAGCCAGAAGATGGCTTCCTTGCGGACGGCCGGATTGCGGTTGGTCTTGGCCACGTTGATGAGCATGGAGACGCTGTTGCCGTCATGCATCTGCGTCAGCGCGAAGACCGCTTTCTTCTTCACCGAGGTTTCAGGGTCGTTCTCAATAGCGTCAGTGATTTGCTGGGCGGCTTTGTGTCCGCCCTTCTGCGCCAGCCAGAAAATGGCCTGGCCGCGCACGCGCGAACTGGAGTCGGCGCGGGCCATGGTGATCAGGTCCTGCAGCGCTTCCGGTTCTTTGCTCTGCGACAGCGCAAACGTCCCTTTTTCGCGGAAGCGGTCGTCAGCATCGTCCTTTACGTATTTGTGCAGGATTTGAAAGCCGGACTTGCCCCGCTCCACGGCCAGCCAGAAGGCGACGTTTTCCCGCAGTCGCGTGGGACGGCCGGGCTGGATCATTTTCTCCAGCGCGGCGTCCGCAGCCGGAGCGTCATGGACGGCGATGGCCATGATCGCCTGGTGGCCCGCACCGCGGCCTTCGTCATCACGATCGCCCGCGCTGCCGGATTCGCCGGTGGCGATCGCGGCCAGCAGATCAATGCTCTGTTCGGGCTTCACGCCCTCCAACCAGTACAGAGGAAGATCGGCAAAGTCGAGCGGGCAATCAGCGCTGAAGACGCGGACCTTCCTGATCTGCTTGTTCTCGGCTTTCAAGAACACGAATGCGTAGGGTACAGGCTCCGGCGGCGAGCACTCTGAGACTGTGCTGTTGAAGGAACCGCCGTGGTCAGAATCCATGCGGCAACCGAGGCAGCATTTGCCGCTGCCGCTGCGCCCCACGTCTTTTGAACCAAAACCCGAAGAATCAAAGCAGCACATGGTGCGTTCTTTGGCGACGGCGGGGATGCGGTAGCCAATCCACGCCGGGCCAGACTCTTTCTGAACAACTAGCTGCACCGCTGCCTGCAGCCCGCCGGAGGCCGAGAGTTCCTGCAGCTTGGCGCTCTTGATGGGCGGCTTTTGCGCCAGGGCGACCGCCGAAGCGAACAATAGCGCGGTTGCTAGAAGTTTTGTCAGGTTTTTCACGCGGCCTCCTACTTGTTCAGGACTTCCATCATGTATTCCGTAATTTCCGGTGAACTCATAATCGACATCTTGGAGATCAAAGCCTTCTTCAGTTCCGGATTGGTCTCCTTGCGGGCCAGCGCGACCATCTCTTTGCCGGCGCCGTGGAGAAACAGGGCGTTGATCACTTTCTTCTTAGTCGTGATGTCAGATTGCGTGCCGTAGATTTTCGTCAGAGCAGCCAGGCTTTCTGTTCCGCCGACCAGGCCGAGTGTGTTAATCGCTTTGTCGAGCACGCCGGGGTCTTTTTCCGTTTGGACAATCTTCGCCAACTCGTGACTACATCCACAGAGCAGCATGGCTCCGACAATGGCTTCGCGGGTCTCAGCATCAGCCGAGCTCTTGAACATCTCAAACAGCTCGGTGCGGCCACCCATCATGCCCAGATAGCGGACGGCTTCCCGGCGCAGTTCGAGCGACTTCTCCGTGCGGGCCACGGCCAGCACATCTTCTTTGTCGCCGGACATGAGCCAGCCCTGAAAGACCATCTTCTTTACGCTGGCGTCGGAAGAGCCGTTGTAGATTTCCTTCAGGATGGCGCGATTGCGGCTGTTGCCGTTCATGCCGATGTAACGGATGGCCCGCTTCTGCAGGTCCGGGTTATTGTTGGCTTTAGCCAGCGACAGAAGAATCTGCTGCGCTTTGTCAGAGCTGCTTTGCGAGAGCACGAACAGCGCTTTGTCCTTGAGGCGCGGCGAGTAGTTACCCGTAATGATCTTCTCCAGCAGCGGCACTGCCTTTTCCGAATCAGAGTTCATCAGAGCGTTGATGGCCATGATCTTCTCTTCTTCGTCGCCAACGTTGTCCGGGTTCACGGACGTGCCGCGCATCTCGGTTTCCAGCATCCCGGCGTCATGCAGCCACGTGCTCTTGGGATACGACTTGCGCAGCTCAGCGATCACGCTCAGGGCCTGCGGCTTGTTGCCGGCCTTCTTCAGGGCGTAGGCCTTCCAGTACATGGCGGCGTCAACCTTGCGGCCGTGCATCTTGATCACCGAATCAAAGGCCTTGATGGCGTCTTCATATTCGCCTTCGCCCAGGGCATCCTGGCCGGAAGTGTAGACTTCCTCCTCTTCGCGGGCCTTGTCAGTGGCCGCGCTTTGTTCTTCCAGAAAACTCGAAGATGGAGCCGCGGCCTGCGCGGCCGCTGCAGGCGCCAGGAATGGTGTGGCCAACAAAATCATCAATAAGAATGTGTGTTTCATGTTGTTGAATCGCCTCTTTGTATAAAACTCTTGTAGCTAAAGCCGAATGTTGCCGCTGGGTGGTGCTTCCTGCTGGCGGCGAATTTTAGAACCTACGTCCGCATTGACCACCCTGATCTTGAACAGCAGGCCTTGCGACTGAATGCTGCTGCGGATTTCCTGCAGGTCACGCGGAGTAATTTCCGTGGGACCGTTAGCGACTTCAGCCAGCACGCGGCCCAGATCTTCCAGCACGCGAGCGATCTGCGGATCGCCCACCTGCTGCGCGCTTACGCGATAGAGATGGTTGTCGTCCAGAAGATCGCGGGCCATCTGCTGCTCCGCGGTGAAGTCAATGTGTCCGCGATCATCGTTGTGCATGATCTCCACCAGCAACATTTGCGAGCGCTCCAGGTGGTCGCCGACGGCCACCAGCACAATGCGCTGGGGATTAGCGGCAACCGGGCCTGCGGGACCTGCGCCGCCACCGTGCGGCCAGAATCGCCCGGCCAGAAACGCCGCCACCAGAAGCACAGCTATGCTTCCCGCCAGGGCCCACGCCCGCGGCGAAGCCAGCCATGCGCGAAAGCCAGCACGTTTCTTATGCAGACGACCAGGCAAGCGGTCACGCAAGTTGAGCCACAGCTTTTCTTCAAAGAACGCGGGCGGCTCGGGGACTTCAACTGGCTCAATGCCGCGCAGGAGCAGTTCGACGCGTTCAAACTCGCCGCGGCATGCGGGACACTCATCCAGATGGCGGCGGACCTCGTCTCCATTTTCGGCGTCGCCGTAATAATGCAAAACGATTTGTTCTTCGGTCATGTGATTCATCTTGCAGCACTCCCACCCAGCCGTGCCGGGCGCGTCGCGGACCA
>JBGPLR010000289.1:0-5040 GCA_041486545.1 Terriglobia bacterium | reverse complement strand
TGGTGCCCCAGGCATAGCGGGAAATCCATCCGCGTTGCGCGTCGTTCGCGTCCACCGAATACGGTTTGTCGGTGTTGTAGTTCAGCGCGCAGACCACCACCGAGCGCGCCCACGGCGCCGCGTTTCTGGCGGACGCGCGGCGGAGTTCACCGTTCTCCCAGCGCTTCTCCATGTACTTCATTTCTCCGGCACGGCCCGCATCAATCCATTCGACAAAAGCCTGCAACTCGGGGAAATCTTCTTCGCCGACCGGCGCAACTCCGGCCAGGTCAAATCCGGCGTCGGTTGCGGCCTGCTTGGCCGCCTGGGCAAGTTGTTCGCGCGAAATCACCTTAATCATTATCACAGCAAAACTGCTTAGTCGCTGATTTGGAGACGGAGAAGCAGCAGAAGCAGGGGTTTGCCAAAGAATTTGGCCATCACGTTGTGCGGGTTCCTTTACAATGGATGTATTCACGTGGCCGCGTGAACTTTAAGACCTGATCTCTAGCATCGCCCACTTCGCGTATTTCGATTTTTCTGCCCGGCAAGAATCGCCCCCTCGTCTGCCGCTTCTCTGGGCAACCCTAATTCCGCTTACAGCCCTTCTTGAGCGGCGATCATCGTACTTGGCTGAGTTGTTGGACCAAGAGTGCTCTTTCTGGCCGAAGGAGTGAGTTACATCATGTTTTGTGGCGTCTGTGATGCGGTAAATCGCGAAGGCAACAAATTCTGCGGGATGTGCGGAGCCAGGATGACTCGCGCCCGGCCGGAGCCGTGGCCGCCTGCCGTCGGCTTGAGCTTGAAATGTTCCTCTTGCGAAAGAGTGAACGAGCCCGGCTACCAATATTGTGCGACGTGCGGGACCCGCCTGGATCGCCCGGTCATCATTCACCGCGCAGATCACCGCGAACACCCTCGAGCGCGAGCGATGGCCAACGTAAAGTTGCCCTCGCCTGACGTTGCGCAGGGCGCCCCCAGACCGTTGCCGTTGGCTGAGCCCGTGGAAATGGCCCCACCGCTGCGGCCTCCGCGAACTCCCGTGGAGTTGTTTAAGAACGTTCCCCGGCGGCAGACTAGGGGCGCAAGCCTCTCCATCTTCGGGTTGGACGACGAGCCGGGCGCCGACGTCCGCTATCTTTTGCAAGCCGAGGGCTCCTCCGGACATGCTCTGCGCAAGGTTGTGCTGCTTGCGGTGCTGGCCGGCTTGAGCGCGCTGGCCTTCATTCGCTGGCGTCCTCTGTATCAGGCCAATCCCGCTATCGTTAAGGATGCAACGTCGGCAATAGCGGCGTTTTTTGCCAACGCCGGTCACCAGCAGAAACAGTCGCCGCCGTCCGTGAACAAAGCCAGCGTGGGTGGCGCCGACCTGGATAGCACGCAGAACGACGAGAGCCGGAACCAAGAAGGGAAGAACGATTTGCGGGAAAACGGTTTGCGCAAAGACGATTTGAACAAAAACGATCTGCAGAAAGACGCTCTGCAGAAAAATGCCCAAAGCAAGAATAAAGACGCCTCGCCAGCCGTTACCGCCGCTCAGCAACCCAAAACCTCTGGCCTCGAACTGGCAGGAATCACCAGCAACGCCGGCGCCGGTCAACCCGCGAAGGGAAGCGCCGCCGCCGTCGAAACGGCAAAGCCGCATGCTGCTCAGGCCAATGTCAGCAACGTTGCTGCGGCTGCGCGTCGCCAGCCCAGCCCGGCTTTGGTAAGGGCGCAGCAATACCTGCAAGGCAAGGGCGTGCGGCAGAACTGTGAGCAGGGTCTGGTCTACCTTCGCGTGGCGGCGCGCGGAAATGATCCTGAAGCTGCGGTGCAAATGGGCGCGCTGTATTCCAGCGGGCACTGTGTGCGCCTGGACCGGGTGATGGCTTATCGCTGGTTCACTTCAGCGCGGGAGCAGGAGCCGGAGAACCGGTGGATCCAGCAGAACCTGGACCTGCTTTGGGCGCGGATGACTTCGCAGGAGCGTCAGCAGATTGTCAATTGAGTTGAAGGTTTGGTTTGTTGAAGTCTAGATGCCCAGCTTCTTGACTTCCTCGCCGTAATACTTGCGGTACAGGATGTCCCACTCCTGGGTGCCTTCCGCAATGGTGCGCTTCTGGCTTTCAATTTTTGCCCGGGCGGCTTTGTCAATCTTGGCTTCTTCGTTCATCAGTTCTTCCAGGATGCGCCGTGCTTCCACGCGGATGGTGTTGCGGTCTTCCAGGAAATCCACCTGGTCCAGTTCGGCCAGGGCGTCCGCTACCACGTGGGCCAGTTTGTTCACTTTGTCGCGGGAAAGTCTCACAGCACCGCCTTATATTTCTTCACCAGTTCGTTCTTGATTTTCTTGAACATCTCCTGGTAGCTGGCGCCGGCTTTGCGCATTTCATCGTCGTATTGTTCCAGGATCAGGCGGACTTCATCATTAATACGGTCTTCCAGCTGGAGCTCTTCCAGCAGCGCCGCGTTCATGGCTTCGGCGACCGGAGCGAATTCCTTGACCTCAATGAATTCGCCTTTGACCAGCTTTTGGGTTACTTGCCGGGCCAGGTACCCGACATATTCTTTAGAAAAGAGCATGCTATTTGAGTGTATGTGATTGAAAAAAATAGTTTAACACAAGAGCGGTGAAACGCTGAAAAGCCTAAGCCAGTCTGTAACGCTGCGCCGGGGCGATCACTATTCTTCCATGAAGCTTCGCTGCCGCTCTCGAAGACCCTGGCCCAAGAATGATGAGCGCGATCGCGGTTTGCCGTGTAGTATTTCGCCACTGCTATTTCTCCAGTTGACCGCCACCGACTGGACAACAGACCGACAGGGAACCCACCGCTTTACAAACTCGTGCACACAAAAGTAGAAGGAGTAGTCCCTTGAGAATGAGACTCTTGACCCTTGCCCTGTCAGCAGCAGCGTTTTGCTTGCTGGCTTCACCATTCGCAGTTGCGCAGTTAGTGGACAACAACAAAGCTCCTAATCCGGCCAAAGCCGGGATCAATAAGTCCCTGGCGGATGAAATCGGCCCTGGCCGCGGTGATCTGGTCACGCCCAACTCTTCGCTGTTCATCATCAACCGCGATCCCTTCCGCTCGGTTCGCCGCGGACGCCAGCTCTTCCAGCGCAAGTTCACCCGGGCCGAAGGACAAGGCCCCAACAACCACGACGGCGTGGGCGACATAACGAAGATTGGCGGCATCGGCGCCGGACTGGCCGACAGTTGCGCCGGCTGTCACGGGCGTCCTCGTGGTTCTGCTGGAGCCGGAGGCGACGTGGCTACTCGTCCTGACAGCCGCGACGCTCCCCACCTTTTCGGCCTCGGTCTAAAGGAAATGCTGGCCGATGAGATGACCACTGACCTGCGCAGCATCCGCGCCCAGGCAGCGCTCGACGCCAACAAAACCAAACACGCCGTGACCCGCAAGCTTGTCGCCAAAGGCATCAGCTTCGGCTCCATCACCGCCAACCCTGACGGCACCTTCGATACTTCCAACGTTGAGGGCGTGAATCCTGATCTGCGCGTGCGTCCCTTCTTTGCCGAAGGCAGCACCATCTCTATCCGCGAATTTCTGGTTGGCGCCTTCAAGAATGAAATGGGGC
The DNA here is from genome assembly GCA_041486545.1 of Terriglobia bacterium. Classification (GTDB taxonomy): domain Bacteria; phylum Acidobacteriota; class Terriglobia; order Terriglobales; family Acidobacteriaceae; genus Angelobacter. The sequence continues at coordinate 1,482 of JBGPLR010000289.1, read as the reverse complement.
TGGAAGCCTTTGACCCTGATATGGCCAAGGCCAGCGCCGGCGGCCGCGTGGTCACCCCTTCCGGCATGGTGCTGGATGGTTCGCTGGACAAGATTGACGCTCCCCCGTCGCCGGAGGCTGGCGCTGATCCTGATGGCGACGGAATCACCAACGAACTCCCCGTCAGTCTGGTTGACCATGAAGAGTTCTATCTTCTTCATTACTTCAAGCCCGGGGTTTACAAGCAGACGGAAGAAACCAGGAAAGGCCGCAGGCTGTTCGACAAGATTGGCTGCGCGTCCTGCCACGTGTCCGATCTGCTAATCGAGCACGACCGCCGCGTCGCTGACCTGGACACGGTTTTTGATCCGGTGCGCGGTAATTTCAACAACCTGTTTGCCACTGCCACGGCCTTCATTCAGGAAGTCCACGACAACAGCGGTTTCCCCAGCATCAAGAAACCTGCCGGCGGGCCCTTCCTGGTGACCAACATCTTTACCGACTTCAAGCGTCATGATGTTGGCCCGGCTTTTTACGAACGCAACTATGATGGTTCGCTGACCAAGGAGTTCCTCACGCGTCCGCTGTGGGGCGTGGCCACCACCAGTCCTTACGGGCACGATGGCCGCAGCATCAACCTGCATGAAGTCATCCTGCGCCACGGCGGCGAGGCCCAGTCTTCACGGGATGCCTACGCCAAACTGGAAGACGAAGAGCAAGACCGCGTGCAGGCGTTCCTGAATACCTTGGTGCTGTTCCCGCCGGACGACACCGCTTCCACCCTTGACCCCGGCGTCCGCACCACCAAGGGGTTTCCGCAATTCGGCCACGGCAGTATCAAGCTGACCGTGTTGTTCAACGATCCCAGCGATCCCGAGTAATTAGGCAGTTCTTCGGCCAAATCGTACTGTCTAAAAAGATGGACCGCCAAGTTGGCGGTCCATTTTCAATTTCCTGGAAGTAAATTTGTCCGGACCGGATCAGCGAGTGATATCCAGCGCCACGCCGCGTGCCGTGGGTGCGGCAGCTCCCTGGGTAACCCCGGTTCCTGTCAGTCTGCGTGTTGGAGCAATGTTCCCGTTTGCAGCGGCAAGATTGGCAAAGATATCAACCGACCCTGCCGTCGGGTCCGCCACATAGAGCTCGCCTCCTCCTGGCGCGGCGTCCACTACAATCTGGTTCGGACCGCTGAGCGTGGTGTTGGCGCCGCTGATGATGGCTACCGGCGCCACGTTCCCATTGGCCGTTGCGGCATTGCTGTATATCGTGATCGTCGCTGTGGCGCCAGAGTTGGTCACTACCAGACGGCCGCCGGAGTCCACCAGCACGCCTGACGGTGCGGCCAATTGCGTACCTGCGCCGCTGATGGTCCGGGAAGCAATCACCCCGCCGTTGAGGGTGCTTACCGCATCTAAGACAACAATCTTGTTGCCTAACGGGTCCGCGATATACATGCGGTTGTTTGTGGCATCCACGAAGATCGCCTGCGGCCCGAAGGTCAGC
>JBGPLR010000288.1:0-5081 GCA_041486545.1 Terriglobia bacterium | reverse complement strand
GAACCTGATTGGCGCGTTTCACCAGCCGCGGGCTGTGCTGGTGGACCCCGAAGTGCTGAGTACGTTGAGCGATCGCGAGTTTCGCGCGGGGCTGTTTGAGTCGCTCAAGTGCGGCGTGATTCGCGATAAGGCGCTCTTTGAGTTCATGGTCAAGAAGTCGCCGCAGATATTGAAGCGTGACAGCGCTGCGCTGCGGCGGATCATCACGGATTCGATTCAAGTAAAAGCGGACGTAGTTTCCGCCGATGAAAAAGAATCTGATCTGCGCCGCATCTTGAATTTTGGACACACTGTTGGCCACGCGCTGGAAGCCGCGACCGGGTACACGCATTTCCTCCACGGGGAGGCGGTGGCCTGGGGCATGATTGCCGTGGCGATCATCGCCCGCGACGCCGGCGTTTGTTCGGAGGAGACCGCAGAGCAGATCAAGTCCGCCGTGCTGGCTTACGGGCCGTTGCCGCCAGTAACCTGCGAGACGGAGGAAGTCCTGGACCGTATGGCCGCCGACAAAAAGACCGTGGCGGGTTCGGTGCACTTTGTGCTGCCGCAGAAGATCGGCAAAGTGAAGGTCGGCAAAGTGGAGATCAGCGGCGACATTCCCGCAGAAGTCGTCAGGCACGCCGTGGAGCAAATCAGAAGCCATGCCTGAGGCCAAGACATCGAAAGAAGAAACGCGAACTGTCCGAGCCTCCGCAACCGCGGGCGAAATGCATGCCGGGGTGGGCGGAACGCAGCCGGCCACCGGTGCAACGCCAGCTGGAGCGAACGACGAGCGGGCCGCGGCGCAGGCCGTCCGCCAGATGTTTGACGAAATTGCTCCGCGCTACGACTTTGCCAACCACACGCTCTCCATGAACGTGGACCGCTTGTGGTGGCGGCGCACCGCGCGAACTTTTTCGCATATCCTGCAACGCAGCGACGCTCGCGTGCTGGATCTTTGTGCCGGCACCGGAGACATGGCCGTGGCGCTGCGCTCGGCCGCGATCCGCGAAAAGAGTTCCGCTGCCATTTGCGCGCTGGATTTCTCCCACCAGATGCTGCATCACGGCCTGGATAAATACGCCAAGAACCAGATTCAGCCGGTGGAGGCCGACGCGCTGCGGCTTCCATTGCGTGATGCGAGCATGGACCTGGTGGTTTCGGCGTTCGGGTTCCGCAATCTCGCCAACTACGATGCCGGTTTGCGCGAGATCTTTCGCGTGCTCAAGCCCGGCGGGGAAGTAGGCATCCTGGACTTCGGCGAACCGGGCGGTGTGCTGGGCAAGCTCTACGGGTTTTATTTTCGCAGAATCCTGCCGCGGATCGGGACGTTCATCTCCGGGGTGCGGGGACCGTACGAGTACCTGCCTGCATCGGTCAAGAAATTTCCCGCGCCCCAGCAAATGCTGTGCCGCATGGAGAGCGTGGGTTTCAAAGACGCCAGTTGGACGCCCTACACGTTTGGGATTGCCGGGCTGTATCGCGGGAAAAGATAGTTCTCACCGCGGAGGCGCGGAGTCGCGGAGAAGAACTCTGCAGGCCCTAGGCACCCATTACACCTGAGTAGATGGCCATGCCGACCACGGCGTCGACGCCGAGCGCCTCGAGCGCGTTGACTTCCTCCATGGAGCGAATCCCGCCGGCGACGATGAGCTGCCGCTTGGTGCCTGCGCGAAGCTTGCGCGCAACTTCCACGGGGAAGCCGCCCATGGTGCCTTCGGTATCAATGTGGGTGTAAAGAAATGCGCTGCAATAAGGCTCAAGTGAGCGCATCACGTCCAGCGGAGCGATGTTGGTGTTTTCTTTCCAGCCTTGAATGGCCACTTTGCCGCCGCGGGAATCAATAGCAAAAGTCAAATGCTCCGCGCCTAACGCCTGCGCGCACTCTTCAGCAAGAGCGGTGTTGCTGGCGCCGTCTTTGATCAACGCGGAGCCAAAGATCACGCGGCGCGCGCCCAGGGCCAGGAGTTCGCGAGCGCGGTCCACGGTGCGAATGCCGCCGCCGACCTGGCAGCCCAGCCGCTTGCAGATCATGGCGATCAGATCATGGTTGCTACCTTCGTTCATGGCGGCGTCGAGGTCTATGAGTTGGACCAGCGGATATCTTGCGAAACGCTCAATCCAGTAATTGAAGTCGTCAAACTCCAGGGCTTTCTTTTCTCCCTGAACCAGTTGCACGATCTTGCCGCCCATGAGGTCAATGGATGGGATCAGCATGGCCACCTCATGGGAATGCCTGCGACCAGCAACGCTTTCTTGAGTTCGGCGATGGGATTCGCGCCGGATTCCTCCGAATCTGCAAAATGAAAGATGGAGGCGGCCAGGGCGGCATCGGCCTTGCCGGCGGTGAAGACTTCAATGAAGTGCTCTGCGTTGCCCGCGCCTCCGGAGGCGATGACTGGAATGGAAACCGTCTGGGCGACTGCAGCGGTGAGTTCGCAGTCAAACCCCAGGCCGGTGCCGTCGCGGTCCATGGAGGTAAGAAGGATTTCGCCTGCACCATTCTCTTCGGCTTCGCGCGCCCACTGCAGGGCCTTGCGGCCGGTAGGCTTGCGTCCGCCGGCGACGAAGACTTCAGCCTCGTCCGAGGGGCCCGCGCCACGCTTGGCGTCAATGGCCACGATCACCGCTTGTGAGCCAAAGCGTCCGGCGATTTGCTGAATCAAGCCGGGATCGGCCACGGCAGCCGAGTTGACGCTGACTTTGTCAGCGCCGGCGTCAAAGACCTTGGCCGCGTCGTCCAGCGTGCGTATGCCGCCGCCGACGGTGAACGGAATGAAGAGTTGCCGGGCGGCGCGGCTTACGGTGTCAATGAGAGTCTTGCGGCCGCCGGAAGTGGCGGTGATATCGAGAAGCACAATCTCGTCGGCTCCGGCTTCGGCGTGCAGGCGGGCGAGGTCCGCGGGATCGCCGGCATCGCGCAGCTGCTGGAACTGAATGCCTTTGACCACGCGTCCGGCATCCACGTCCAGGCAGGCGATGATCCGCTTGGTGAGCCGGCCGTTTCCTGGCGAATCACAGGGCACAAAAGTTCTCCAGAATCTTCAAGCCGGCGGCGCCTGATTTTTCCGGATGAAACTGCACGCCGAATACGTTGCCATGCTCCACCGCAGCAGAGAATTCTCCACCGTATTCGCTGGTGGCTACCGTGTCCACCGTGACAGGCGCGCGATACGAATGAGTGTAATAGACGAACGCACCGCCGGCGACTCCGCGCAGCAGGCGCGAACCGTTGCGGACGTCAATCTGGTTCCAGCCGACGTGCGGCGACTTCACGCAAGCAAGGAAGCGCGCGCACTCGCCGGGAAAAAGCTTGGCGCCGGGCGTCTCCGGCGATTCGGTGCTGCCGGCAAACAGCCACTGCATGCCAACGCATATGCCCAGGAACGGCTTGCCTTGGGCGATGGCGTCCAGCACGGGCTGGCGCAGATTCTGGTTCAGCAGCTTGCAGCGGGAGAAGTGCCCGACGCCGGGGACAATGATCTTTTCCGCCGCGGCGATGATCGCGGGATCGGAGGTGACTTCTGATTCGACGCCCAGGTGAGTCAGCGCTTTTTTTACCGAACTGATATTGCCTGCGCCGTAATCAACAATGGCGATCATAGCAATCCCTTGGTGCTGGGAAGCATCTTGGCCAGTTGACGGTCGCGCGAGCAGGCCACGCGCACGGCGCGAGCGAAGGCCTTGAACAGTGCCTCCACTTTGTGGTGGTTGGAGCGGCCATACATGGTCTTGAGATGAACGTTGGCATGGGCGCCGCGGGCAAAACCTTCAAAGAAGTCGTGGACCAGCTCTGATTGCAGGTCGCCTACCTTGACGGAGCGAACGCCGGTCTGGATGACCCAGGCGGCGCGTCCGCTGAAGTCCACGGCGGCGATGCCCAGAGTTTCGTCCATGGGCATCAGGAAATATCCGGCGCGCATGATGCCCTTTTTGTTGCCCAAGGCCGAATGAAAGGCCTCACCGAGGGCGATGCCCACGTCTTCCACGGTGTGGTGCTGGTCCACGTCCAGGTCGCCCTTGGCGTGCAGCTTGAGATCAAAGGCGCCGTGGCGAGCAAAGAGTTCCAGCATGTGGTCGAGAAAGCGGATGCCGGTGGAAACGTCATAGCGACCCCGGCCTTCAATGGTGAGCGCCAATTCAATGTCCGTCTCCGTGGTGGAGCGGTGAAGCTTGGCCTTTCTCACGGTTCGGCCTCAGGTGTGGCTTCCGGGCCAGGGGAAACCTGAGGTTTAGCGGTGGCTTCGGGCTCGGGCGTGGCCACGGCATCAGAAGCGGCCTGGAGTTCGGGATGTTGCGCGGCGGTGATGCGCGCAGTGATTTCCTTGAGCAGGTAGAGCACGTGTTCCATCTCTTTCTGCGTGCCAATGGAGATGCGGACACAGCCTTCGCAATCCGGGCGGTCGCGCAGGGAGACGCCGCATTCCAGCATGGTTTCCAGAATGGCAGCTTTGTGTTCGCCCAAGCGGCAGAGAACAAAGTTGCCCTGGCTGGGCCAGCACTTGAAGCCCAGTTCCTCCAATTGCTTCTGCGTCCACTCGCGGGTTTCGCGCACTTGGTTGACGTAGTCGGTGACAAACTGCCGGTCAGTGAGCGCTTCCCGCAGGCACTCCAGCGCGCAGGCGTTTACGTTGAAGGGCGGGCACATCCGCCGCAGCACTCCGATGTGTTCATTGGCGCCGGTAAGGACCCCGAGCCGCATTCCCGCCATGCCGAAGGCCTTGGAAAACGTTCGCAGGACAAAAACATTTTTGATCTTGCCTATTTGGTCGAGCACGCTCTGCCCGCAAAACTCGAAATAGGCTTCATCCACCAGGATGGCGGCGTCGGGCGCTGCCGTGGCGATTCTTACAATGGAGAATTTGTTCACCGTGACGCCGGTGGGAGTGTTGGGGTTGGTGACAAAGATGATGCGGGTCTTGGGGGTGACCGCCTGGATCACTTCCTCCAGGGGAAAAGCAAAGTCTTCTCCGGCCGGTACGCGGACCACGTTGGCGCCTGCAGCCCGGGCAAGGACTTCATACATGGCGAATGTAGGCGGGACGATGATGACATCGTCGCCGGTTTCCAGATAGCCGCGGCAGACCAGATCAATGCCTTCG
>JBGPLR010000287.1:0-5089 GCA_041486545.1 Terriglobia bacterium | reverse complement strand
CTCCTGGTGGCGGTGAAGGTGCCGCTGGCCTGGCCGCCGTAGTCCACCGTGCCTTCCATCTTTTTGCCTTCGGCGTCAATCTTGCCAGCGTAGTGAATGGCGGCGCCCGAGGCCTCGAAATCGAAGACGATCTCGTTGCCCTTGACCGTGCCGTGCACCGCCGCTTCGCCTAATGCGCCCGAGTAGGTTCCAGTCAGCTTTTCGCCGTCTTGCTTCAGGACGAAGGTGGGCGTGCCGCCCTGGCCGCCAAGATCCACCTTCGCGTTCCAGGTTCCGGTCACGTCAGCGGCGAACAAAGCCGCCGACAGGAAAATCAACATCGTCAAAATCGCAGGAACTCTCTTCATAAGCGCGCACCATATCATCCCCTGGCCGATCAAGGCAAGAAGCCCGAGACGTTTCTTGCCTGGCTTTTCAGCGCGACGCCTTCTCCAGTGCCGCGGCGGCAGAGTCAATGGCGGCGGCATAGTCCTGCAGCGCCTGGGCCACGCGGACGACTTCTTTCTCCGCTTCCGCGTAGTGTTTCTCTTCAATGCCTTCACGCACGCCAGGGAGCGTCTTGGCGCCGTACCCGGTATAAAAACCGGGCGCGTAAATCAAGTGCTGGTACCAGGGACGCCGCGGCAGGCCGGCAGAGTTTGTTAGTTTGCGCTCGGTCTGGATCAGTTGGTCATTGATGTCCCGCAGCGCAGTTCCGGAAGCGCCGCTGCCGGCGTGGAACGCCTTGAGGGCCTTGGCATAGCGTTCAGCGCTGTGGTCCAGCGCGGACTGGGCGTTATCCAGCGGCGCGAAGTTGATGAACGGAGGGACTTCATCCTTGGGAGGCGCGACGGTGGGGCGACGCGGGTCTGAAGTAGCGCTGAAGACGCCATCGTCCACGTTCTGGTTGCGGTCGCGGATTTCTTCCTGCTTGTTCTTGAGCAGCGCCTTCAATTCGTCTGAATACTTGTGGATGGTGTCAGCGAAGTCGCCGAAGTCGTAAGGAAGCACGTCAGCATCGGCAAAGCGCAGCACCATGGAGCCCACGGTCTGCGCCAGCGCGCGGCCGTAAACAAAGTCAGTGTCAGAAAAATGTGTGAACCAATAGAAGTCATCGTAAATGGAGTGATAAATGCCGCCGTCATCTTCACCGCCATAACCGATGTTGAGCGAAGCCACACCCAGATGGTCCAGGAACGCGGTGTAATCGCTGCCCGATCCCAGCGCGCCGATGCGCAGATCAGAACGCGTGCGGGCTTCTTTGCGGTCTTCCGGACGGCCGCGAACCAGACGCGCTGCCTGGCCGCGCTTCCAGACGGAAATGTTCTTCTCCGGATCAGTCACGTCGCGAGCCACGCCGTTGACAAATTTTTCCAAAGAATGCGAGCCTTCCGCGAACAGGTAACCGCGGCCGTTGCCGTCCGTGTTGATGTAGACGGCGGCGTGCTTCCTGAGTTCGTCGCCGTGGTATTCAGCCCATTCGGTGGAACCCAGCAGCATGGGTTCTTCGCCATCCCACGCGCAATAGATTATGGTGCGTTTGGGCTTCCAGCCTTGCTTGAGCAGCTCGCTAAGGGCGCGGGCTTCTTCGAGGAGCGCAATTTGTCCGGAGATGGGATCTTCCGCGCCGTTGACCCAGGCATCATGATGGTTGCCGCGGACAATCCACTGGTCGGGCGATTCCGATCCGGGAATCTTGAAGAGGATGTCATACACCGGCTTGATCTCCCAGTTGAACTGGACTTTCAAATGCATTTTGGCGGGACCAGGACCGATGTGATAGGTCTGTCCCAGGCCGCCGCGAAAACTTTCCGGCGCCGTGGGGCCTTTCAGCGCCGCCAGCAGCGGGCGCGCGTCACCGTATGAAATCGGCAACGTGGGAATTTTGGTGAGAGTGGTGATGTCCTTGAGCGCCAGCCGCTTCACGTCACCCTTGGCGCCCACGCCGGGCGTGGTGGGATCTCCGGGGTACAAGGGCATGTCCATCACGCTGCCGCGCTGCACGCCGTTCTCATTGCGCATGGGGCCTTCAGGGAAAACGTCGTCCTCATAGTAACCATCGTCGCGCGGATCAGAGTAGATGATGCAGCCGATGGCGCCGTGCTCGGCGGCGACTTTGGGTTTGATGCCGCGCCAGGAGTTGCCGTAGCGGGCAATCACGATGGCGCCTTTCACCGAAACGCCGAGGCGATCCAGCTCTTCATAGTCGCGGGGCAGGCCGTAATTCACGTAGACCAGAGGCGCGGTCACATCGCCGTCAATCGAGTAAGCGTTGTAGGTGGGTAGCTGCTCGCTCTGCTGGTTGGAAGTTGGGTCAGCAGCGATAGGCGGCTCCTGCAGCTTGGCGACGAACTTTGTGGGCGCGATTAATTCCAGCACGCGTTCTTTGGGTGTGGGAAAGAGAACGTCAAAGGTTTCGATCTGGGCGTCCAGTCCCCAGGACTTGAACTGCGCCAGTATCCACTCGGCATTCTGCTTGTCATAGGGCGAACCCACGTGGTGCGGCCGCGCGCTCAGCCGCTGCATGCTGTCACGCATGATCTGGGGACTGGGAATTGCACGGAACTTGCTCTCCCAGTCGCGTTCCGTCTTGCTGCTGGAGGCGGTGAAGCCGTAGAGTGTGTCGTCTTGCATGTTAGCGGCGGCGAGCGGCAGCAGGGTGATCAAGGTGAGCAGACTGGCAAAGAAGGCGCGTCTCATGAGAAAGGACTCCTCGGGTGGTTGCAGCAGGGATTGTAAATGAGAAAAGGCGCGAATCCGCGCCTTCAGTGCGAGACGTTTCGATTCGCGCCGTGAAATGTTGCCGCGCTCACACCCTGGAATGGTCGGGACGCCAGTCGGTAACGGCTTTCTTGATGTCAGTGCGGCTGAGCTTTTCGTCCAACGCGCGCTGGACCAGCGCGGGCAGTTCCGCGTCACTGGCAAAACGCAGGCCCACGAACTGCGTATCCGTGAGTTCGCCGATGCGGGAACGCAGCGGTTCCTGCAGTACCGCTTGGAGCCGGATACGCTCTTCCACGCGAATGACGCGGTCCTGGAGATGCGTGGCGTAATTGCGCATGCGGACGGCCCCAACCAGCAGAGCCATGGACAGAACGAGCAACCAGGTGCCGCCCAGTCCGGGGAAGCGGAATAAGTAGTAGGCGACCACGATCACGTTGATCAACAACATGGGAAGCACAAAGAAGTGAAACGGCGGGTCCCACTTGGCGTGTTTGGCAAAGCTTTGCGGCGGTTGGTCCATAATGTCCTCACTTGGGTTTCCCCGGAGTAGATGTAAGGCGAGCGTACTGGATTCAAGAAAATAACAGAGACAGCCCTGCACCGCAATGGACGCAAAGGGCGCACCGGAATGACAGAGCCGCAGGCCATCGGCTTGATCGAACCCGCGGTAGAATGTCCCGGCAGAGATTGCATCCATCCTCATGGCGAACTACATCGCAGCTCTCGACCAGGGCACCAGCAGCACGCGCTTCATGGTGTTTGACCGCGCCGGCAAAATCGTGGGCAGCGCGCAACGCGAGCACCAGCAGATCTATCCCCAGCCAGGATGGGTGGAGCACGACGCCGAAGAAATCTGGCTGCGCACGCAACAGGTGATGGCCGACGCGATACAGCAAACCGGTATTCGCGCAGCGGACGTGGCGGCCATCGGCATCACCAACCAGCGCGAGACAACTGTGGTCTGGGACCGCAAGACCGGCAAGCCGATGGCCAACGCCATTGTCTGGCAGGACACGCGCGTGGCGGCGGACGTTGCCCGCTTGCAGCGCGATCCTGGCGAAGAGTTTTTTCGCAGCCGCGCGGGCCTGCCGCTTTCAACTTACTTCAGCGCACTCAAGGTCCGATGGCTGCTGGAGAATGCCCCTGGCCTTCGCGCTCGCGCCGAAGCCGGCGAAGCGCGCTTCGGCAACGTGGATACATTTCTTGTGTGGCATCTGACCGGCGGCGATCGTCCATCCGCCGGCAGCGATGCGGCCGGGGGCGCCATTCACGTAACCGATGTCACCAACGCCAGCCGCACGCAACTGATGAACCTGCAGACCCTCGCCTGGGACGCGGAGCTGCTTCGCGCGTTTCAAGTTCCGGAACAAATTCTGCCGCGCATCGCCTCCAGCAGCGAAATTTACGGGCACGTTGCGGAAGGACCGCTGGCTGGAGTCGCTGTGGCGGGAATTCTCGGCGATCAGCAGGCCGCGCTGGTCGGGCAGACGTGCTTTGCGCGCGGCGAAGCCAAGAATACTTACGGCACGGGATGCTTCCTGCTGATGAACACCGGCGAACGTCCGGTGGTTTCGCGCCACGGGCTGCTCACCACGGTGGCCTACAAACTGGGCGCCCAGCCCGCGGTGTACGCGCTGGAGGGCAGCGTGGCCATTGCCGGCGCGCTGGTGCAGTGGCTGCGCGATAACCTGGACATGTTCGAGAGCAGCGCGGAAGTTGAAGCCCTGGCGCGGGGCGTCAGCGATAATGGCGGCGTTTATTTTGTCCCGGCGTTCTCCGGGCTGTACGCGCCGTACTGGAACAGCAACGCGCGGGGCGTGATCGCGGGACTTACGCGCTACGTCAACAAGGCGCACATTGCGCGGGCCGCGCTGGAAGCCACCGCCTTCCAGACACGCGACGTGGTCCAGGCCATGGAAAATGATTCCGGCATTCCCCTGGAAGTTCTGCGCGTGGACGGAGGCATGGTGGTCAACGATCTGCTCATGCAGTTCCAGGCCGACATGCTCAACCGCCCCGTGGTGCGGCCGGCGGTAAAAGAGACCACGGCGCTGGGCGCCGCATACGCTGCCGGACTCGCCGTGGGATTCTTCAAGAACACCGATGAACTGCGCGCGGCGTGGGCAGCCGACCACACATGGCATCCTGCGCTGCCGGCCGACCGTCGCGAGCACATGTATCAGATGTGGAAGAAAGCGGTAGGAAGAGCGGTGGATTGGGCGGAGTAAGGGGCCCTCTCGCGATTCTCGTGTGGCACCCGCCCAACCACAAGCCCCTGGTCACTGCTTCTTATCTGCCGTCCAATCGCTGATAACTGTAACGGGCGGCGCGGAGCCAGGTGCCAGGGAATTGATCAGGAAGCGGCCATCGCGCGCCACGTCATACT
>JBGPLR010000286.1:0-5094 GCA_041486545.1 Terriglobia bacterium | reverse complement strand
CTGTACATCGCGTCCAACGTGCGCACCAACGTGCGCGAACTGGAAGGCGCGTTGATCCGCTTGATTGCCTACTGCTCGCTCACCGGAGCGGAGGTCAGCCTGGTTACCGCGCAGCAGGTGCTCAAGAACTTTATTGATTCCCAGGCGCGCAAAATCACCATTGACGCGATCCAAAAAGCCGTGGCGGAGCAGTTTGGCCTGCGGGTAACGGAGATCAAGGCCAAGAGCAACTCCCGGGCGATTGTTTTTCCCCGGCAGATTGCCATGTACCTGGCCAAGCAAATGACGGAGGCGTCACTGCCGGAGATTGGGCGGCAGTTTGGCGGGAAGCACCACACAACCGTGATGCACTCGATTGCCAAGATTGAAGAACAACGCCAATCCGACAAAGACCTGGTGCGTTTACTCAATAAATTGACCGAGATCTTGAATAATTAGCCGGCCGGGGATGCCGAACCACGCCGGCATCCTGAATTCCCACCATACGGCACTGTTTTCCGTGTGCATGGCTTGTGGGTGATATGTGGAAACCGTGGAATACCCGGTGCTGAAGTCAGCCGATGGCCCTTTCTTGCAGTACGATGCTCAGACCAGGGTTTAGAATTGCAGACGGCAGAATAGCGGCAAGAGCCTGTGAGAAAGATATTTGTTCCGGATTCCCACTTTTCCAGAGGCATCTGCTACTACTGCTGTATATATTTATCTTTTGACGTAGAGTAGTAACCGATAATAATAGGGGGCTACAGATTATGCCTTCCGCCGCGGCAATAGAGGTGGGAACCACGATGGAAATCAGCATCAGCAAATCTGATTTGCTCAAAGAGCTTACGGTCACCCAGGGCGTGGTGGAGCGTAAGACCACCATTCCAATTCTGTCCAATTTTTTGTTTGAGGCTTCGGCCGACAAGCTGTCAATTACGGCCACAGACCTGGACCTGAGCTTGCGTACCGCGTGTCCGGCGAAGGTGAAGAAAGAAGGCTCATGCACCGTCCCGGCACGCAAACTTTACGATTACGTAAAACTGCTGGGCGATGGCGAGATCAGCATCAAGCTGCTGGAAAATCATTGGGTACAGATTCGCAGCGGGCGTTCCAACACCAAAATGGTGGGCATGGCGCGGGCCAATTTTCCCGCGCTGCCGGCGTTTCCCACCGAGTCCTCGATTCAACTGCCCGCCCAAGTCCTGCGGAACCTGATTGCCAAGACGATCTTCGCTATTTCCAACGAAGAGTCGCGTTACACGCTGAATGGCGCGCTCCTGGTGCTGAAGCCGGATGCCATCATCATGGTGGCGACGGACGGGCATCGTCTGGCGCACATTGAACACAGCAACTCGAAGATTGCGGTAAGCGGGGAGATGAAGATCCTGGTCCCCAAAAAGGCCATGGCCGAGTTGAGCACGCTGCTGAATTCCACCGACGCGCCCAGTGTGGACTTCGCCAAAGATGAGTCAACACTTTTCTTCCGCGTGGGCGGGCGCCTGCTGACGTCGCGCCAGCTTACCGGGCAATTTCCCAACTACGAAGCGGTCCTGCCGCGCGACAACAACAAATCGGTGGCCGTCCACTGCGACGAGCTTTCCGCAGCCATCCAGCGCGTGGCCCAGTTCGCTGACGAGCGCTCCAGCGCCATCCGGCTGCGGGTGGAAAAAAATGAGCTAAAGATATCATCCTCCAACACCGAGACCGGCGAATCAGAAGATACTCTGGAAACCTCGTTCACCGGCGATCCCATGATGATCGGTTTCAACTCGCAATATCTGCTGGAATTCCTCAAGGTGGTGGGAACGGGCGACGTGCGCTTTGAGTTCAAAGACTCCCAGTCCGCCGGCCAGTTGCGGCCGGATGAAGCCCCGGACAGCGAATACAAATACCGCTACATCGTGATGCCCATGCGCATCTGAGACGATTTTTCAGCTCAAAAACTAAAGGCCGGACATATGTCCGGCCTTTGTTTTTCCTGGAGGCTGTTAAAGAAAGTTTAGTGAACCATCTTCCGGGCCATCACCCGTGCCACGGTGCGTTCCACGCCGGGCAGGAAGGACTCAGCAGAGGCTGCGCTCGGGTTGAGCTCTCCATAGCCGTAGCTGATAAGGGCCTCATTCCAACGCTGCAGAATCAGGCGGCTGGGTGAGTCGGGAACAATCTTGCGGCTGCGGGCGGGCGACATAAAGACCGAGGACCAGAAGGCGAAAACGCCGATCAAAACCAGAACATAAGAAATTTCGATCTGAGATGCCTGCGCCGGGAAAAGTTGCGGGAGGTAAGAAGCAACCAAGTCGGCTGCGGCTGTGAGACCCAATCCCATTCCGATTGCCATAGAGGTGCTGCGCCAAGAGAAGTTGAGGCGACGTTCCAACAAGACCAAGAGCATCAACATACCGCACTGCATCAAGTGAACACAGCGATCAAGAAGTTCTACGCACATGAAGATGCCCCTAGGACGCGGTCCAGCCGTAAAGAGCGCGGTCAGGAGAGCTGCGAGGAGCAAGAAGAGCGCAGCCCAGCCAAAAAGCATCTTTCCCAAATCGATCACTGCCGAATAGGGCTTAAAAACATTAACAAAAACTTCATAGAGCACTCCGAACCCGATCAGCATCATGACGGTACTGGTACTCCAGTAGACCGCGAAGTACTGCTTAAACGCGAAAGAGTAGGTCGCAGTCACCACAATGGTGCTGAATGCCGTAAAAGCCATAAAGCTGAAGAAGAGTGGGAAAGTCTTGTTCAGCTTGCGCTTCAGCATGAACACGAGGATCGCGCCTTCCAAGACAACGAGGAAAGCGTTCAGGATGGCCTGTGCTGATGACAGTGGCATGTGTGGTACCTCCAAGGAAGGCGGAAGCATACTACCGCTAAACGCCCATAACAAGCGTCCCTGGTGGCACCAAAGTTCAATTAACTAATATGTTACTAAAGCCTTATAACCTCTTCGGCCTTTCGCAACAACTAGTGTTTTTAAAATCAAATACTTGTCTAGCGCACCATCATGGGTGGCTGCGTCGGCACGGGCGTAGAAGTTGGAGCATGCATAGTGACTGTTCCGGCAAAGCATGCAACTGCGCCACACAGCAGCAGGGCGATCAGGGAGGAACGAAGCAAAGCTTTCATGGGGAGGTCTCCTTGGTACCAGTTTGGGTACCGCTTTCAAATTTGCAATTCCTTGGTGGTTGCGCCTCTCAGCGCTCGAGAAGTATACAGACGGAGTAAGTATTTTCAAATGGTATTTAGTACAGTTTCCGTTTTCGTAAACCACCCCAGAATTGATTGGCGGGATGGCCCATTCCGCGACATACGGCGGTACACTGCCAGGTGCGAGAGTGCCGATAACGCACTGAATTTAGGTAACTTAGATGATCATGACGTGAGTGGGACGGGACTAGGCCTCACTCGCGTGGAATTGCCCACTGAGAGGGGCATGTTCTAGGGTAAAGGCCTAAGGTGAGTTAAGTTTTCCGAAGAGTCAAAAAACGCACATAAATTAGTTGATTTTCAGCCTCGAGACTCATCTTGTCGAGCCCTCTCGGAATTCGTAGAAAGTCGCGGTGGAACGACGATCTGGGAGTCGTATCTGCTCCATCAGAGTTCCCCTGTCTGGCTTTTTGATAGCGTGGATTTCTGCCCCCAACAACGGCTCTGGGAGAGGAGTTAGCGGCCCCCCAAGAAACGCTCTGCTGTGGTACAATTGAGGGTGCGCGTGAGTAACCAATAAGCTGTTAGGTTTCAGCAACTTGGAACAGTTTAATAGACTGAAACCAGGGCCTTTGCGGGGCCCGCAGTTGAGCGCGCCAAATGAGGAGAATACGTGGCCTCGAAAGAAGCGGAAGTGCCGGCAAGCAAATCCATGGCAGAGCAAAATAAAAGCAAAAAGAGCGGCGGGAACGGAAACGGCGATTACACCGCTGAAGACATCAAGGTTTTGGGCGGGATGGAAGCTGTGCGCTTGCGCCCGGCGATGTATATCGGCTCGAACGGCGTAATGGGCCTGCACCACCTTGTCTACGAGGTGGTGGACAACTCCGTGGACGAGGCGCTGGCCAAGTACGCGACCAAGATTGACGTGACCATCCACATTGATAATTCCATCACCGTGGTGGACGATGGCCGCGGCATTCCCGTGGATGACATGGTGATTGACGGCGAGAAAGTCCCCGCAGCCCAGGTAGTGCTGACCAAGCTGCATGCCGGCGGCAAATTCGATACGTCCAACTATAAAGTCTCCGGCGGATTGCACGGCGTGGGCGTTTCCGTGGTCAACGCGCTCAGCCACCAGTTTGACCTGGAAATCTGGCGGGACGGCAACGTGTGGGAACAGACGTATTCCAAAGGCGAGCCGCAAACCAAATTCAAGAAGACCGGCAACACCAAGAAGCGCGGGACCAAGATCCATTTCCTGCCGGACAAGCAGATCTTTACCACCACCGAATACAACTACGACACACTGGCGCAGCGGCTGCGCGAACTGGCCTTCCTGAACAAAGGACTGCTCATCACGCTGACGGACGAGCGCCAGACGGACGCGAAGACCGGCGAAGCCAAGAGCACGGAGTTCAAATACACCGGTGGCATCGCCGAATTCATCAAGCACCTGAACCGGGGCAAGAGCGTGCTGCATGACAAGCCGATCTACATGGAAGCCGAGCGCGATGGCGTGGCCATGGAGATCGCGCTGCAATACAACGACGGTTATTCGGAAACGGTCTTCAGCTTCGCCAACAACATCAATACCGTGGACGGCGGCTCGCATCTTTCCGGCTTCCGCACATCGCTGACGCGCACCATCAATTACGCCGGCCAGCAACTGGGTTTGTTCAAGGACGTAAAGGAAAACTTGACTGGCGACGACGTCCGCGAAGGCCTGGTGGCGGTGGTGAGCGTGAAGCTGCCGCAGCCGCAGTTTGAAGGACAGACCAAGGGCAAGCTGAATTCCGATATAGCTGGCATCGTGCAGGCCTTCGTGAACGAGCGCCTGGGTGCGTATCTCGAGCAGAACCCCACGGCGGGACGGAAGATTATCAACAAAGCCATTGATGCTGCCCGGGCTCGGGAAGCCGCCAGGAAAGCGCGCGACCTGACCCGCCGCAAAGGCGCGCT
>JBGPLR010000285.1:0-5104 GCA_041486545.1 Terriglobia bacterium | reverse complement strand
GCCGTGGGTTCGTCCAGAAACATGATGGTGGGGTCGTGCAGCATGGCGCAGCCCAGCGCCAGACGCTGTTTCCATCCGCCGGAAAGCCGCGCCGCCAGCCGGCCGAGATACGGCTGCAGGGCGTTGCGCTCAATGGTCTGATTAATCTTGTCTTCCAGGTCTTTGCCTTTGAGGCCGTAAATGCGGCCGTAAAAGCGCAGGTTCTCTGCGACCGTGAGGTCGTCATACAAACTGAAGCGCTGGCTCATGTAACCGATGTTCTGGCGCACGCTCTCCGGGTCCTGGCGCACATCAATGCCGGCCACCCTGGCTTCACCGGCGGTGATGGGCAGAATGCCGGTGAGCATTTTGATCATGGTGGTTTTGCCGCTGCCGTTGGGACCCAGGAAGCCGAAGACTTCACCGCGTTCCACCGTGATGCTGGCTTGGTCCACGGCGGTAAAGTCGCCGAACTTGCGCGTCAGCTTCGTCGCGACGATAGCGGCATTGCCTGGGCTCATTTGGCCTCCAGGAACACCACGTCGGCCTGCACGCCGGCGCGCAGTTCATTCGACGGGTTTTCCACGCGCAGTTTCACGCCGAAGACCTGGTGCTGGCGTTCGTCGGCGGTCTGCACGTTGCGCGGCAGGAACTCCGCCTGCTGGCGAATCTGTTCTACGACGGCATTGAACGCGCGTTTGCCGAAGGCGTCCACGCGGACTTCAGCCTGCTGGCCCACGCGCACGCGGCCAACATCATTCTGCGGAACGTAAACCATGGCATAAAGCTGGTTGGCTTCCAGCAGCTTGGCCACCGGCGCGTTGGCGGTTACCAGATCGCCGGGACGCAGATCCAATACTTCCACCACGGCCGCGGCCGGCGCCCGAACCTCACGCTCCGCCCAGCGGGCCTGCGCCTGCGCCAGTTCGCCTTGCGCGCGGACCACGTCCGCACGGGCGGCGGCAATGTCTTCACGACGCGGGCCGCGTTCCACCAGGTCTTTTTGCGCCTGGGCTTCGCGAAGGTGGGCACGCGCCGCCGTCACAGCATTCTCCAGCGACCGCACTTGCGCGCGGGCCTGGTCCAGCCGCGCTTGCGCGTCGTCACGCGATTGCGGAGAGAGGATCCCCTGGTCGGCGAGAGACGAAGTGCGTTGGTAGGTTTGCTCGGCGTTGCGGGCGTCCGCTTTGGCGCGCTGCAAATCCTGTTCGAGCTGCGAAATCTCTTCCACGCGATAGCCGGGAGCATGCGCGTCCGTGGCGACGGCGGCGCGGGCCTGGGCGATTTCTTCCGGACGCGAGCCGTGCTGCAGCTTCAACAGCGCGGCCTGGGCTTGTTCCAGGCGTCCGCGGGATTGCGTCAACTGGGCGGCCAGCTCGGCGTCGTCGAACGTGATGAGGAGCTGGTTGGGCTCCACGCGGTCACCTTCGCGCACCAGGATCTTGGTCACGCGTCCGCCCACCTTCGACCCCACGGTAATGTTGCGCGCCTCCAGCGTGCCGGACGCCGTGATGGCCGACGAACTGGACCGCCACCACGTGTACGCAAAGGCTCCGGCCACGCCCAGAGCCACGATGCCAATCAGAATCAGGATTCCGCGTTTCATATTCCTTCCCTCTTAGACCTACTCCGCTTTTCGTTCCCTGGTTCCCGTTCTTTTTACCGGAGCCGTCCCCGCGCCGCCCCAGAAGATTTCCAATGTCACGTCCACCCAGGCCAGCAGGTCTTCGCCGGAGGTGAAGGACCAAATCAGCTCGGTGCCGAAGATGAACTGCTGCAAAGTGCGGCCCAGCACCGCAGCCGGGATGTCCGCGCGCACCTGGCCGATTTCTTGTCCGTGCTCCAACAGGGCGATGATCGCCTGCCGCGCCTGCCGCAACACCGTGGCAAACCGCTCGCCCATCACCGGATCGGTCAGCGCCAGGCCAAACACGTTGCGGATGATCTTGGGGCTGCGCACCATGCTGCTGAGCAGGCGATGAGCAAATGCACGCACCGCCGCCGGTATGTCCGTGGCTGTGGCCGCGCTGGCTTCCAGCTCCACAAACTGCTGGCGGACAGAATCAAAGATGGCCATCAGCACGGCCTCTTTGGCAGGGAAGTAATTGAAGAAGGTCCCCTTGCCCACGTCGGCGGCTTCGGTGATGTCTTCCACCGTGATCTCGGCATAGCCGCGCGTGCTGATCAACTCCATGGCGGCGGCGAGAATGCGTTGCTGAGTTTCCGCGCGGCGACGTTCGCGGCGTCCCGGCTCGGGCGCGCTGAGATCGTCTTGGGTGAGTTGGTTGGTAAGGTCCGGCATGTAAGTGACTATAGACCATATATGACCAAGCAGTCAAATACGACTAAATATATATATATGACCTATGGTCTTGATTGATTTGGCGTGCGGAGGCTCTGTGTCAGCCTTCACACAGTGTCGGCAGTGGCACACGAAACCAAGCCGGTGAAAGGATTGTAAACGTATATTTTTCAATGTCTTAAGCGTTGGAGCCCGTCGTGCATTTTCTCCTGGACGTATAGGAGGAAATGCGATGCGGCGGCTCGTAGCAATCCCAACAAAAACTCTAGCGGTAGCGGTGATCCTGTTAGCAGGCGTGATCTATGTGGCGGCGGATGTCCGGCTGGCGGTGTGGCACAAGCAAGCAGTCAGCACTCAGCAGTCGGCAGTCGGCCGGGCTGTGGACACGCAACCTGAGAGTGAGAGAACCCAAGACCAGAAAGCCCAGAATCAGAACACGCAGCACCAGGAGAATGACGAGATCGCGGCTGAGCGTCAGGCAGCCCAGCTTCCCGCGCAGAAGCCTGCAAAGAAATCCAGCGACGGACACACCCGGCAGATCGTAATCAGCATCGCCGACCGGCAACTGGCGCTGCTGGAAGACGGCCAGGTGGTGAAGACCTACCCCATCGCGGTGGGCGCGAGCGTCTCGCCCAGCCCGGACGGCGACCTTGTGATCATCAATCGCGCCAAAGATCCCGCATACAACAACAAAGGCACCATCGTGGAGCCGGGAAAAAATAACCCGCTGGGCTCGCGCTGGATGGGACTGAGCGCCCGCGGGTACGGCATCCACGGGACCAACGCGCCCAAGTCCATCGGCAAAGCGGCCTCGCACGGCTGCTTCCGCATGGGCAAGAAGGACGTGGAAGACCTCTATAGCCGGGTGAAGGTGGGCGACACGGTGGTCATCCGGCGGCAACGCGACGAGCTGATCGCGCGCGTCTTCTCGCACGACGCTGCTCCGGTGGCCAACGCTACCGCCGAGGCCCAGGTGGCTTCGGCCGCAACGCCGGCAACGACGGATGCCGCTGAGCGATAAACCAAGAGAAATCTTTACCGCAGAGGGCGCAGAGAGCGCAGAGAAACTGAGAGCTGCAAAATCGAAACTCAGAAAGATCAACGCGCAATGACGAACAGACACCGCAGAGATCGCAGAGAACGCAGAGAGCCAGCAGATCAAGTGGTCAGGACCGCATGGACACTTGCCGGGGAAGTTGGTGGTTGCAGACTACCCAGAGCACCCCGGCAGGCGTTCGTATTTCCTCCAGTGATCTGTTGTTCTCTGCGTTCTCCGCGGACTCTGTGGCCGGCATTTCGCCGGACAAGCGACCGTTGTAAACAGCAACAATGCAAACGAGGTTGTCCAGTACCACCGCCGGTTGCAATCCATAGCTCCGGCAACCTGGAGTGCACAAGACAGCGCGCTGAGGGTTGTCACGCAACTGAACTGGACCGCTGCCACACAGGCGGTCTTCGCGGCCTGACTGCCGTCACTTCTCCGTGGGCGCCGTGGTGACGTCCGTGGGGAAGAACGGTACAGAGTGAGCCAGACCGCGAGGACCGACCTGGGCCGTCCAAAGTTTCCGCCGGAACTTCATCCGGATGCCATTTCCGCCGAGGTGGCGTCCGGTCCGGCGGAAAAACTCTTCGGGGTGAAGGCTGATGAACCCATTGGTTCATTCACCTTTTCCCTGATTGCCAAAGCTCCGGCTTCCAGTTCTAATGAAAGGTACTTCAGATCTTCAAACCCATGCGGAAGACAGCATCTCATCTGGTTGTTGCGGCGACCTTGGTTTTGTTCGCGGCCGCGTCCAACACGCGCGCCGGGTCTTTGTCGTCATCATCCCAGCAGGATTCGCCGTCGTCGCTGGCCGCTGCCGCCGGCGAATTCGCGCAGCAGATTCTTTCCCGTACCGGGCCGCTGGCCGCCGTGGCCGTGAGCTTCCAGAACAGTTCTTCGCTGGCGCCGGAATCGCAAGAAGCGGTGCAGAACGGCGTCTTCACTGTGTTTCGCAACGCCAACGTTCGCCTGGTCAAAGCCGAACAGGCGCAAGCGGAAGTTGACATCACCCTCTCGGAAAACTGGCAGAGCTATGTGTGGATTGCGACCATCCGGCAAGGGCCGCGCAGCCAGATGGTGATGAAGCAAGTGCCGCGATCAGAACGCGCTCCGGCCCCGCGCGCGCCGGCGCTGACCATCCGCAAGAATGTGGTGTGGCAGCAGGATGGTCCGATGCTGGATTTCTATCACGACAAAGACCACCTGGTGGTGCTGGAGCCGGACCAGATCGCGATTTACTCGCAAGATGGCGGGCAATGGCGCCTGCGTTACACGCTGGGCGTGACGCATCAGGGCGCGTGGCCGCGCGATCTGCGCGGACGGCTGCAAGTAAACGGCTCCCAGGTCACGGCGTACCTTCCCGGCTTGCGCTGCAGCGGCGGCAGCTCTCCGCCCTCGCTGGACTGCCATGCCAGTGACGATCCCTGGCCGGTGGACCATGGCGCTGTTGTCGCGTTTTACAGTGCGCGGCGCAACTTCTTTACCGGCTTGCTGGCTGGACCGAGCGCCGGAGCTTCCGTGATTTCATTCTTCTCGGCTGCGGCCTGGCAGAACGGCGACGCGCGGCAGTGGCTCTTTACCGGAATTGACGGCCGCACCCGGCTTTACCAATATGAACTCACCGCGCCGGTGGCTGTGTTCAACGCCTGGGGCAGCAACCTGGCGGCGGTGCATTCCAACTGCGGCGCAGGCTGGCAAGTGCTGGTCACAGCTCCCACGGATTCACTCCACCCGGACAGCGTACACGCCGTGGAGATTGTTGATCGCGGAGCTTTGCCGGT
>JBGPLR010000284.1:0-5127 GCA_041486545.1 Terriglobia bacterium | reverse complement strand
GCTTCCCCCAGCAACGCTCGAGCCCGCGCAGCCGCACCTGGTGCGCGAAGTCGGGCTGCGTGAAGCCACCGCGCTGAACATGATTGACATGATCGGCGTGGGGCCGTTCATCACCATGCCGCTGATCGTCCACGCCATGGGCGGACCGCAGGCCATGCTGGGATGGATTCTGGGCGCGTTCTTTGCCATGTGTGACGGCCAGGTGTGGGCGGAGCTGGGCGCGTCCATGCCGGAAGCCGGCGGATCGTACGCGTATCTGAAGCAGAGTTTTGGCGCGCAGAAGCTGGGCCGGATGATGTCTTTTCTTTTTGTGTGGCAGCTCATCTTCAGCGCGCCGCTTTCGATTGCTTCGGGATGCCTGGGCGTCGCGCAATATGCCAGCTATTTGTGGCCGGCGTTGGGGACCTCCCACTTCGACCATCCGTTCGCCGTGATGCTTCCCCTGGTCGGAAAGTTTGAAGTGCGGGTGCTGATCACCAACGGGACTTTTGTTGCGATGGCCGCCTGCGGGCTGGCTGTGCTGTTGCTCTACCGCCGGATCAGCGTGATTGGACGGCTGTCAAAATTTCTTTGGGTCGGCGTGATGGGGACCATGCTGTGGGTGATCGTCGCCGGGCTAACGCACTTCAACGCAGCCCAGGCCTTCAGCTTTCCCCCGAATGCATTTCATTTTTCCATGGGATTCATGACCGGGCTGGGCTCGGCCATGCTGGTTGCCTACTACGATTATTGGGGATACTACAACGTGTGCTTCCTGGGCGGCGAAATCCGGCAGCCGGAGCGCAACATTCCCCGCGCCGTCTTGTTGTCGGTAGCGATGGTCAGCGTCCTTTATCTGCTGATGAACACCGCCATGCTGGGCGTGGTCCCGTGGCAGGAGATGGACCGGGTGGCAACGTCCGGCGCACAGAGCTTTGTGGCGTCCACCGTCCTGCAACGGACGTACGGCGCATGGGCCGGCAATACCGCTGCCGTGCTGATCATGTGGGTGGCGTTTGCGTCAGTGTTTTCGCTGCTGCTCGGCTATTCGCGCGTGCCGTATGCCGCGGCCCGCGACGGCAATTATTTTCGCGTGTACGCCAAAGTCCATCCGCAGGGCCAGTTCCCGCATGTTTCCTTGCTCACGCTGGGCGGGGTGGCTGCGCTGTTCTGCATTTTCCGGTTGATTGACGTGATCACCGGCCTGGTGGTGATCCGCATCACCGTACAGTTTCTGATGCAGATTGTGGGGCTGCTGCTGTTGCGCGCCCGGCAGCCGAATTTCCCGCGTCCGTTCAGAATGTATCTTTATCCCTTGCCGGCGCTGCTGGCGTTGGCCGGCTTTGTTTACGTCCTGTTCTCCCGCAAAGGGTCTTTGCGCGATTTGAGCTATGCCCTGGTGATTGTTGCGATTGGCGTGCTCATTTTTCTGGCAAGGTCGTGGAAGCGTAAAGAGTGGCCATTTTCCGGCCCGGCTGCTCACGAGATTGCAGGAGCGGGAGTCCAATGATTTGCAGTCCAATGACCTGCAGTCCAACGGTCTGCAATCTAACGACCTGCCATGTCTCTCGTCCCCCAACCCATCGCCGCGCCACAGAGCTCTACCCCAACGAGGCCAGCTAGTCCCATGGAGAACCCCGCACAAATCCAAGTGACGCCGGCGCCGGATGGAGCGCCGCAGGCGCAGGTACATAGTGGGGCGCTGGCGCCGTTATATGAACCGCTGTTCCGCAGCCTGTGGATTGCCGCAGTAATCTCCTATACCGGCAGCTGGATGCAGAACGTGGCCACCGGCTGGCAGATGACGTCGCTCACGCGCTCGCCGATGCTGGTGTCCATGGTGCAAGTGGCGTTGAGCTTGCCCGTACTGCTCATCGCGCTGCCTGCCGGGGCGCTGGCGGACCTGGTGGACCGCCGCAAGTTCCTGCTGTTCACCCAGGCTTCCATGGTGGGTGCGTCCACGGTGCTGGGGATTTTGGTCATCACCGGCACGTGCACGCCGGCGTGGCTTCTGACTCTTACCTTCCTGCTGGGCGTTGGCGCGGTGATGAATGATCCCGCATGGCAGGCGCTGACGCCCGACCTGGTGCCGTCGTCCAAGCTGGCGTCGGCGGTGGCGTTGAACTCCGCGGGCTTCAACATTGCGCGCGCCGTGGGGCCCGCGCTGGGCGGACTGGTGATCGCCACCAAAGGTTCGGGTGCGGCGTTTCTGCTGAACGCGGTTTCGTTCTTCGGCGTGATCCTCTTCCTTTATTACTGGAAACCCGCGGCGCGCGAACCCGAGCAAGCCAAGGTGAAGGTGACGTTTTCCGGCGCCATCCTGATGGGCGTGCGCTATGTGCGGCAGGAAAAGAGAATCCGCGCGGTGATGGTGCGGACCCTGGCGTTCACTTTGCTGGCCAGCGCGTTTTGGGCGTTGCTGCCGCTGATCGCCAGCCGCTTTGGCGCCACTGGCTACGGCGCGATGCTGGCTTTCTTCGGGCTGGGCGCGCTGGCGGGAGCGCTGGTTCTGGCGGTGGCGCGGCGCAGATTTTCTTACGACGCAGTCACCGCGGCGGCGACTCTGTTGTTTGCCGTTTCTCTCTTCGGCCTGGTGCGCAGCGGCACGCTGTTCTTGTCGTCAGTATTTGCCGCAGCGGCCGGCATGGCGTGGATCAGCATTCTGGCCACGCTGAACCTGGTCGTCCAAACCGGATGTCCTGCGTGGGTCCGCGCGAGCGTGTTCTCCATGTACGTGCTGGTGCTGCAGGGCGGGCTTGCTCTCGGCAGCTTTGCCTGGGGCGCCTTGGCCACGCGCAGTTCCGTGAAATTTACTTTGACCGCGGCCGCCGCCGCGCTCATCGCGAGCTTGCTGCTGGCGAACTGGTATCGCCTGCAGCCGTCGAATCAGTGGAGCGCGAAACCGGCTCAATGATGGACTTGTGGCAGCGTCATCACATTGCCGGCGTGATATGGTTAGTGCAACCTGACAGTGATTCTTTAACAACCAAGAGGAGAGTTCATTCCATGAAACACGTAAAAGTATTCTGTTTGCTCGCGGTCGTTTGCTTTGCGGTTGGCTTGTTCGGTCAGGCCAAGGACACCGCTGCTGCCAAACCAGCTCCCCAGGCGCAGCCTGCGGCACAACCAGCGCCCACCATCCCTACGGTGATTGACCGCGAGATCGGCATCATCGAAAAAGAAGTTGTGGACGCGGCCGAGGCCATGCCGGAGGACAAGTACAACTTCTCGCCCGCCGGCCTGAACATCCAGGGCAGCGACTACAAGGGCGTGCGCACGTTTGCCGAAGAAGTCAGGCACATCGCCACGGCGAATTACATGTTCTGGGGCGCCATCACCGGCGACGCCATGCTTTCCGGCACCATGGGCCCCAACGGCCCGGACACCATCAAGACCAAGGCCGAAATCATGAAGTACCTGAAAGACTCATTCGCCATCGGACACAAAGCCGCCGCCATGCTGAATGCGGACAACATTGTCGGCACGGTGAAAATCGCCATGAGCCCGAATCCGGTTTCGCGCCTGTTTGTCTCCACCTTTGCCGTTGCTCATGACTTTGATCACTACGGCCAGATGGTGGAATACCTGCGCATGAACGGCATTGTTCCGCCGGCCAGCCGGGGACAAAACTAAACTCTTACCACAGAAAACACAGAGGAGCGCGGAGGCGAAGGCAGCTTCCGTGTTCTCTTTTTTGTGGCTGAATCGTTTGAGACCAGCCATGGCGCGCAGCGTTCCCCTCCGCCCGCTTCCGTGATATGGTTTCACGCTGAGTTTCGCAGTCATCCACAGATTGAAGGAGAACAAAGTCCATGAAGTATTTGAGAGTTGTTTGCTTGTTGACGGCACTCGGTTTTGCCATTGCGGTTGCAGCACAGGACAAGCCGGCGGCCCCCGCCGCGGCGCCGCCGCAGGCCCAGGCCGCGCCGCAGCCCCCGGCGAGCATCGCTTCGGTGGTGGACCGCCAGATCAGCCAGTACGAAAAGAACGTGGTAGAGGCCGCCGAGGCCATGCCCGAAGACAAATTCAATTTCACTCCCGCCAGCCTCAACATCCCCGGCAGCGCCTACAAGGACGTGCGCACCTTTGCGGTACTGGTCAAGCACACCGCCACGGCCAACTTCCGTTTCTGGACCACGTTGACCGGCGAGAAGATGCCGGAGAACATCAAGGGCCCCAACGGCCCGGATGAATTGAAGACCAAGGCGGAGATCATCCAGTTCCTGAAGGACTCGTTCGCCGTGGGACATCGCGCGGCCAAGGCGTTGACCACCGAAAACGCGCTGGAGCAGGTCCCCTTCTTCCGCGGCACCCAGCCTCGTTTGTTCGTGGCTTCCGGCGCGGTGATTCACGCAGCCGACGAGTACGGCCAGATGGTGGAATACCTGCGCATGAACGGCATTGTTCCGCCAGCCAGCCGGCAATAGCCTTAGTCCTGCTTCCCCAGCGCATCGCGGGAACCCTGTCACCACAGAGGCCGCGGAGGAACACGGAGGAGAATTTGCCCTTCCTTTGCGACCCGCTGCGTCCTTTGTGGTGAAAGTCCAGGTTCATGTTGCGCTTTCCTGCCCGTTGCGCCTACGCAAAGCCCAGAAAGCCCTGGCTTGTGGTCTGTCTTGACCAGACAGACGTGTCCCAGGAGCGATACGCTTTGACTTGTACATCGTCCCAGATTGCTGGCGACGCATATGAACCGACAAGGCTCAGGCCCAAGAAAGCCGCGGGGAACTAACGCAGGAGAAGCGCATGTCAAAAAGCTGGGAGCATTACTATCACGCATCTCGTCATCATGAGCGGGCGGCCTACCACTACAAAGAGGCAGCAAAATACGACGAGACTGACGAGCAGGAAGAAGCTGCGTACCACGCGGACCTGGCGCAAGGACACAGTCAACACGCGACGCATCACGGCGCCCGAGCTGCGAAACTGTCCGCCCACGCCCAGCGCCTCAGAAGGCCGGCAGTGCTCGTTTCCAAGCCCGGAAACAGGAAAAAGCGTGCCGCTTAGTTAAGACTCATTTCTTCCGGATCTTGGACTACGGTCATTTCTGCTCCAGCCCCCAGCACGTGTTCAAGCGGGCACGGTTCCATCCTTTGGTCTCTTCCCGGTCCGAATGAAGAAGCTCTCAGCCTCTGCAGGTATCAGGGC
>JBGPLR010000283.1:0-5136 GCA_041486545.1 Terriglobia bacterium | reverse complement strand
CCACTAAGAATCCTAGAGTGATCCTGAAGCCACCTGCTGGGTAAAGGTAAAGCGCATGTACTTGTGCGGGTTCACCGGCGTGTTGAAGATGCGGACTTCGTAATGCAGGTGCGGGCCGGTGCTGCGGCCGCTCTGGCCAACGTAGCCCACCGTGTCACCGCGATGCACGAACTGTCCCGGTCCTACGGCAAATCCGGATAGATGACCGTACAGTGTGCTGATGCCGTTGCCGTGCTCCAGCAAGACCGTGCGGCCATAGCCGTTCATCAGTTCAGAGTATTGGACCACGCCATCCGCCGGGGCGATGACGCGCGTGCCGATGTCACTTGAAATATCCACGCCGCGATGAAACGCGCCTTCTCCGCTGAAGGGGTCAATACGTTCGCCGAACGATCCGGTGATCCGTCCCTGGACCGGCCACAGAGTGGGGGCTGCCGCCAGCCGCATCCAATCGCGCGTACTGGCATTGCGCAGCTCGCCCATGCCGATCCCCACGGACGCCGCACCGGTCATGGCCGTCATGCGCAAAGCATAAAACTGCTGCAACGATGCCGAAACCGGATCATCATCCTGAAATGCCGGATCGGCCTTCAACCCGTAGAGCGATGAGACTTCACCCGCAAGAGAACTCAGAGATTGGGCCTGAAGTTCGTTTTCCTGGGCGATCTGCTCCAATTGCTTGTATTGCCTCTGCAAATCAGCCGATTCAGTGCGAAGCTTGTTGTAACGCTGGGCCTTCAAAACCATCCGGGTATAGGACCCGGCCATGCCGGTAATCACCAGCATGCCGATCAAAGCGCCGGCAATAAAGACGTATAAATAATGCAGCGGCACGGGAATCTTCAGAAGCTCTCCCTCTGAGTTCCGGGCCACCAACATGATGTAGAAACGTTTACGCAAAAGCACTCCAGACCGATAAAAGAATTTCTCAACCAAGCTTGCCCGCCGCTTCTTTGTTTCAGCGGCTTCAGCCGTCAACTTTCATTCAGGCCCCCGCTCCGGAAGGCGGGATTGGCTCAGTCTCTGGTGCCCTGGTTGTTACAGGGGGAGAATCCGTTGGGCGGCCAGGATAAGGAATAACTTGGGTGCCGTTACCTTAACAATTGACTCTCAGGCTGTCAACGGCACACTTGCCCCGATTCCGTAACGAAGGTCGGCGGGGCTAGGGTGGAAAATCGGCCATCACCCACGTTGTCCTTCTGGGCCGGCCTCCCGACAGGCAGCGGACCCGCTCAGCCCTGAGCCCGCTTTCAAGGCTTGCTGAGACAAGACGTAAGCCCTTTTATTCGATATAGTTAACCTTGCTTGATTAAGCCCGAACGACAACTCATTGCCAGCATCAGCCGGCTGGCCCAACGCTCCGCGAACCGCGCCGTGCTCCAGGGCATCGGGGACGACTGCGCCATCCTGCGCATCGCTCCAAGATCGCAGCTACTGGTGACCACGGACCTTTGCGTCGAACGCGTCCATTTCCGCCGGGAATGGCACCCTGCCAGCAGCGTTGGCCACCGCTGCCTGGCCCGGGGGCTGAGCGATATTGCCGCCATGGGCGGTGAACCGCTGGCCTGTTTTTTGTCCCTGGGCCTGCCGGCAGATTTGCCCCAACGCTGGGTGGACGACTTTCTGCGCGGCCTGCTTCGCCTGGCGCGCAGGTTCGGAGTCGAGCTTGCGGGCGGTGACACTTCGGCGGCGCACGATATCACCGCCGACATCATCGTCATCGGGCAGGTTTTGACCGACAAGGCCCCAGCCGGCAAGGCGCTGCTCCGCTCCACCGCACGTCCTGGCGACCGCATTTACGTCACCGGCGAGCTGGGCGCGTCGGCGGCGGTCTTGGAGCAGCTTTACTCCGGCAAGAAAGTGAAGCCCAGCCCGGGCAATCGCCATTTTTATCCGGAACCGCGGCTGGAAGTTGGAAAGCGGCTGCGGCGTCTAGGCCTGGCCACCGCCATGATTGACATCAGTGACGGGCTCTCCGTGGACCTGGCGCACATCTGCAAAGAGAGCGGCGTTTCGGCGACGATTCATGCCGACTCCATTCCCATCGCCGGCGGTGCGACTCTGGAATTGGCCCTGCACGGTGGCGAAGACTACGAGTTACTGTTTACTGCACCGAAGCGGCTACGCTTGCCGGCGAAGATTGCCGGAGTTCGCGTAACGCAGATTGGAACCATGCTTAAGCGCAGCGCCAACCCTAGTGTTCACATCATCGGCGTAAACGGCCAAGCCCGGCTGCTCAAGCCCCAAGGCTGGCAACATTTCAGCAAGAGGGGCTGACAACGCTGGCAACAGCGAGTTAGAATCCGCGCGTAACTTTTGTGACGCTCCAACGTAGGATGGTTTATGAGCACACTGCCACCGCCCCTGCCTGGTCAGCCCGCATCTGGTCAACCGATGATTCAGTCGCCCGTGCCTGTGCAACCTGTTGCGCCTCCTATGTCTGAAGCGTCACGGCTGATCAACACTTTCATTGCGCCCAGCAAGACTTTTACTGACCTGAAGCGTAAGGCCAGTTGGTGGGCTCCGTGGCTGGTTGTGTCAGTGTTCTCGCTGATCTCCGCGGTCGTGATTGTGCAGAAGGTGGACATGGCGCGGCTGGTGCAACACCGGATGGAGCAATCCAAGAGAGGGCAGCAAGCCATGTAACGCCTTTCCCCCGACCAACTGGATCAGGCTGTCCGCATACAAGCCGTGGCGCAAAAGATTGGATTCTTCGCCAGGCCGGTTATTGCCTTGCTCTTCGGCTTGATCGCCGCGGCGATATACATGGTGATCTTCAATTTTGGATTCGCTGCGCAAGTTTCTTTTCAGCGCTCTTTCGCCATTGTGTTCTATGCTTCTCTCCCTCTTATTGTTAAGTCTGTGCTGGTTTGTGTGGCCATCCTGTTCAGCGCGGACCCCGGCGGGATTGACCCGGACATCAACCCAGTGGCCACCAATCCTGGCTTTTTCATGGACCCGCAAGCCAACAAGTTCCTGTGGGGCCTCGCTTCTGGATTGGACCTGATCGGGATCTGGTCCGTCGTCCTCACCGGCCTCGGCTTTGCCATTTGCTCCGCCGATGGCAAGCTCCGGCCCAACACCGCGATCATCACCGTGCTTGTGGTCTACGCTGTAATCATCGCGGCGTTTGCGGCGCTCGGGGCGGCGGTCTGAGCGTCGGCCTTCCGCGCCCCCTGTTGTTGAGCCTGAATTTTCTCCATTCGCCCAGCAAAATCGCCCATTGGCTGATGCCGCGGGCTTTGCCCCTGCGGTGTATGATCTAATAACTACTTTAGAATCATGCCAGCCAACTCATTACGGCGCCGGCTCAAGGCCGCGCATCGCACATACCGGGAACTTATGATGATCGCCAAAGGCGTGGTCTCCAGGGACCATCCTGTTCAGGTGCACATCATCCCCATGCGCCGCTGCAATCTTTCCTGCACATACTGCAACGAGTATGACGATTTCTCCCAGCCTGTGCCGCTCGACGAGATGTACCGCCGCATTGACAAGCTGGGCGCGCTGGGCACCACGCTGATCACCATCAGCGGCGGTGAAACCCTGCTGCATCCGCAGCTGGACGACATCATTCGCCGCATCCGCAAGAACGGCGCCATCGCCGGGCTCATCACCAACGGCTACCTGCTTACTCCGCAGCGTATCCAGCAGCTCAATGACGCCGGCCTGGACCACCTGCAGATCTCCATTGACAACGTTCAGCCGGACGAGGTTTCCAAGAAGTCGCTCAAAGTCCTGGACAAAAAACTGCAATGGCTGCGCGAGCACGCGGATTTTCACGTGAACATCAACTCGGTCATCGGCGCGGGCGTGGTCAACCAGTGGGACGCAGTCACCATCGGCAAACGCGCGGTGGAGCTGGGGTTTACATCGACGGTGGGCATCATTCATGATGGCTCCGGCCAGCTCAAACCGCTGGACGAAGAAGCCCACAAAGTCTTCCGCGAGATGAAGCAACTGGGCAAACACAGTTACGCCCGCTTCAACACTTTCCAGGACAACATTGCCTGGGGCAAGCCCAATGACTGGCGTTGCCGCGCGGGGTCGCGCTATCTGTATATTTGCGAAGACGGGCTGGTGCACTACTGCTCACAGCAGCGCGGCTATCCGGGCATTCCGCTGGCGGAGTACGAGGTGGCCGACGTCCGTCGCGAGTACTTCACCAAGAAGTCATGCGCGCCCAACTGCACCATCTCCTGCGTCCACCAGACTTCGATTGTTGATTTCTGGCGCGACCCGCAGAGCCAGCCTTCACATCAGGTCTTCAAACCTTCCGCTCAGCCCGATCTGGTTCAGATTGAAGGCCGCCGACAGGAAGAGTCGGCGATGGCGGACTGAAGCAGCCTTTTCTTTACCCCGAGCGGAGCGAGGGGTCCCTATCATCTGAGTTGAACCGGCGAATCCCCAATCTGTGTGATCAGTGTCAATCAGTGGTGAGAACTGCGGTCCCGATGGCTTCCCGCAGCGCCGCCCGCGCCAGCAATCGCGTTGAATCCAATGTCGGCAGGGGCGAGTTCGCATCGTTCACCAGTAGCGGAATCTCCGCGCATCCCAGCACCACGGCGTCGCACTTCAAACTCTTGAAGCGCCCGATCACTTGCTGCAAATACTCGAGCGCCGCCGCGGTCTGCTGCCCGCGGACCAGTTCGTCAAAGATGATGGCGTTGATCCGCTCGGCCTGGTCTTCCGTGGGACGCGCCCAGCCAATTCCCATCTGTTCCAGCGCTTGCGGATAGACGGAGCTGGAGACCAGATACTTGGTCCCGGTCAGGCCCAGAGTCTTGAATCCGCGCCGCCGTGCTTCTTTGCCCACCTCTTCCGCGATGTGCAGCCAGGGCAGAGGCGAGCGCGGCAGCACGTACGGCAGCGCGGCGTGAATGGTGTTGTCGGGACAAATCAGGAAGTCGGCGCCGGCGCGCTTCAGCGTCTCCGCCGAGCGCAGCATCAGTTCGCCGACGGCGGGCCAGTCTTCATTCTTGCCGGCTCCGGCGCAAGCGCCTTCGCCGGTCGAGTCGGCTTCAGTGTGTTTGGCGCCGCGAGCGCCGTCACGGGTATCGGCACGGCGGACATTGATGTGCCGCATGTAATCGGCCAGGCAGATGGTATGTAACGTCACTTCCGGATGCGCGTGCT
>JBGPLR010000282.1:0-5141 GCA_041486545.1 Terriglobia bacterium | reverse complement strand
GTCAGGGCTGAAAAAATAAGTTTTCAGCCTGAACCCAGCATAGTACCGGCGGAAGAACCGCGACCGTTCCTGGGTGAAGAAATCAATGAACTGGTCCTGGACTGTGGCCGGAGCCCCCGGGCCGGGCACCGGGTTAGGTACTGTCAAGACAGGGTTGGTGGAACCGGACGGGAAAGTGCATACCAGTCCTGCCGGCCCGCTGACGGTAGCGCCTGCCGGCGCCTTGAACGCGTCACAGATACTCTGATTGACCTGTGCCGGGACATCTGTGTTATCAACAGAAAACGGCGTACTGATGCCGCCTCCCACAATGAACGATAGGCCGAGCCGGGCCTGTGTGTTGACATACTCACCCCACCATGGGATGCCGTCACGCGGTTTGAGCAACGCAAATTCCAGTCCCCCGTTCACGTCGAATCCCTGCGCAATATCGCTCGTGGTGCCCTTGCTGCTGAAATTGGTGAAGAACGTACCCGACTCATCGATGGTGGAGAGAGCGCTGAAATCGGCCCCCTTGGGCAGGCTGGTGATGCGCGGGTTCAGCCAGAACCAGAGGCGGTTTTCCAGCGCGTCCTTATTGCCTTTCATCCCCGGTAATTTGAAGGGAGCCAGTAAATCGAAATCGACGAAGTAGGCTTGCTTCACCGTCTGCGAGCTGACAGCCGACATATCAAGGCCGACCACCGCCCGGGTGAGCGGGTACTTCCAATGGTTGGCGGGTCCCGCGAGGGGAATCACTGCCCATGCCACATCGCGCAGGTGGTTTGCGGCATTGTTGACGTCATCTTCGGTGGCCGCCGCCGCCCTTTGCGCTTCTTGAACTTTTTTTAATCTATCGTCGGCCTTTTCCAAGTTCTTGCACGCTTCGACTAGTTTGGCGCTGTTTTTCCCTTCAGCCTTTGGATGCTCCTTACAGAACTGGAGAGGGGCAGATGTTTCCTTCAGTTTCTTCTCTTGTTCACCTACCTGCTGGCTGGCTAGGTTGAATGCGGCTTGGGCGTTCGAAACTTCTTTCGAGATTTGATCTTGACGCTTGTAGGCTAGCCTCACTTTCTCGTACGTCTTCCAATCCTCGCGGCTTACCACCCGCAGCGTCCCTTTCACCACCCCGAGCATCCCAGGCTGGGCCATCTCTGTGGGACCAAAAGTTACCTTGAATGTGCAATGCCCCTGGGGTGGTGTCAAGGTGTCGCAGGTATTGTCGCTCACGTTGAAATTCGTAAGATGTGTGCCGTACCATACGAAAAGATCCAGCGGGCCTGAGGAATTGTTGGTTACAGTGAACGATTGGGGATCGCTACTGGTCCCGATGGTTTGTGACGAAGCAGGATGGAATTCTGTAGGCACAACCGTCACCTGCCCCGGCGTTGGGGCTGCTGCGGCCGCCGCCGGAGCGGCTGTCTTGAGCAGGTTCTCCAGTTCCGCGGGGAGTCCTGGGCACGGCTGCGCCAAAGCCTTTTCCTCTTCCTCAATCCGTTGCTTATTGCGTGTCGTATCCAAATCGGCCCCGGTAAGCTTGGTTTTCTGCGTCTCCAGCAAGGCGGTCAGCGCCTTCGCGTCAGCCATCAACGTTTGCTTCCGGCTGTCGGCCACGCTATCCTTTACCGCTCCCTCCCCGCACACGCGGCTGCTCAAAAAGGAAATCTCCTTTCTAAGATCGTCGATTTTTTTGCCCGTGTCCTGGTCTTGTGCCTGGGCGGGCAAGTTGCAAATCAGGGCAAAGGCGGCAAAAAGCGCCGTCGTCAACTTCAGCTTCGTCGGAATCAAGTAGTCCAAAGTTTTGTCCTCCCTTAACGCGAATCAATTTGATTCAGGAACGGCAGAGTCCATGTCTACGATGTCAATGCTGCCTTTCGGATGTATCTCCAGGAATCCGTGGCCATCCCAGTGCAGCTCACCTTGAATGCGGATGCGATCTCCGGCAACGGGAACGTGCTTCAGGCCCTTCCATGCGTGCCGTACCACCTCGGCGCGAATGTAATAGGCGCTCCAGCAGCCCGGAGGTCCTCCATTGAACTCTTCCAGTT
The DNA here is from genome assembly GCA_041486545.1 of Terriglobia bacterium. GTDB lineage: Bacteria > Acidobacteriota > Terriglobia > Terriglobales > Acidobacteriaceae > Angelobacter. The sequence goes on along the minus strand of JBGPLR010000282.1, from coordinate 3,114 downwards.
GCAAATCGATGGTTCGCAGGCCGTCCCAGGAAGTCACCGCCTGCAGCACCTTTCCTGTTGCCGATACGCGAAAGTGATATCTCTTCCAGCCGTTAATTCCCAGGCACTTCCCCAGCGGCGTCGTAAACAGTGCGCTCCATTGGTCAAACCCTGTGATTTTTTCGTAAGGGTCCGTTCTGAGGTAATGTGCCGCTAGGATTGGGCCATCGAGGGCCGGGGGATGGCCACAAGCGATAAAACAACGCACACCTCCAAAAAGGCAGACTGGCGCTGCATGGGATGGCATTGCCAAGAAGAACAAAAGAGCTGCAATGACCAAGCCCAGATTCATTCTGCTGATTTGGCGCAAGTCGTACCTTCCATTATCCACGGCTACCAAATAAGAGAACGACAAATGATGGTAAATACCTTCAAGCCTGGGCAGAGATTAGCATACTGTCCGCGCGCGCCCACAGCTTATTTCGCTTTGTGGTCTTTGTTGTCCAGCTTGAAGCCCGCGGGGACTTCAAACATGCTGGCGTCAATCGGCTTGACGGAAATGGACGTCACTTCCATGCTCATGTCCATCAGCGAGCCCGCAACTCCAGCGGGAGCTTTTTCCTGATCGTCATCATCGTGTTTTTTCTTTTTGCCGAACACTCCACCCAGACCGCGGGTGATGGAACTGCCGGACGAATCTTTCTGCTCGCTTTTCGCCGGACGCGCGGCGGCGTCAGCCGTGCCGATGCCCACGCTCACCAGGGACTGCAGGGGCATCCCGTTTAGGTCGTTGGCGCTCTTGCGATACTCCACCATGGCCGGGCTGATCTGCGCGTTGCCTCCCATGGCGGCTCCGGGGACCCAGTCCAGTTCCTTGGCCATGCGCATGTAGAAATGCTTGACTTCGTCATAGCCTTTCACCGGCGCAATCCAGGAATCAGCGCTCACCCACATGTTGCCGCTCTGGTCCTTGTATTTCGGATCTTGCGATTGCACTTCCATGTCCACGCGCGTTTTGACTTCTTTGGCGGTGTAATCCAGGATTTTCTTGGTGTCTTTGCCGGGGACGATCTTGATCCGGGGGATGATCTTCACCTGCGGATCTTCACCTTTGCTTTTACCGTGTTTGGCCTGCTCCGCGGCGGCTTTCCTGCGGGCCTCTTCCATTTGCGCGCGCATTTCGTCGAACGTGACCTCGTAATAGGTCTTGTGTTTCACGTCCAAGTGGATGATCTTGCGCGCGTCCAGGTCATAGATGGCGACTTCGCCGGCGCTTTCGTCGCGACGCATCTTGTTGCGCTTCACGCTGACGGTGGCTTCCATGCCTTTGGTGGCCTGGCGCGCGTCTTTGCTGAAGATGCCGGCCATTTTCATGGCTCCGGCCGCGACGCCGCCGGTCATCTTGCTGGTTTCTGTGTATTGAAAATCTGCGAAGCAAGGTGCGGACAGGGAAAAGATCAGCGTCAGCGCGAGCACGCCGGAAAGGGCCCTATACATGATGAGTGATGCCTCCTGGTTGAAAAACTACCTGCATTATAAGGCACGCCCGCAAGCGCCCCGGCTGGCCGGCCTGAATCCGCCGCCGCGGAGCCGCCGTCAGCACAGTGCAGGGTCATGCACGGTTGGGACGGCAGATGCGCGTTCCGCGACGTAGAATAGAAGCCAATGCACTCGCACCCACTGGCAAACACCGCTCGGCGCACCATGCTCTTCAGCGAGATCGTGAGCATTGCCGTGGATTCGTTCCGCACCAGCAAAGTGCGCTTCGCCCTGACCGCGCTGGGCATGGTCATCGGCACCGCGTCGTTGATTATGGTGGTCACCATTGGCCTCACCGGCAAACAGTACGTGATGAACCAGATCCAGGCCATCGGCGCCAACCTGATTTACGCCTACTACGAAGGCGCCTCCAACACCACGGGCGGCAGCAACGGCACCGACTACCTGACCATCGAGGACATGCAGGCCGTGGTGCAGCAGGTCCCGGGCATTCGGGCGGCCTCGCCCATGCTGGAACTGCATGACCGCATTGGCGTGGGCGGCGGCAAAGAGCGCGACATCCTCGTGCTGGGCGTGGCGCCGCAGTATTCCACCGTGCGCAACCTGGAAATTGTTGCCGGCCGCTTCTTTGACGAAGAAGACGCCAAGTCGCGCGCCAAAGTCGCCGTGGTCACGCAGCAGTTTGCCCAGCGGGTGTTCGGCGGACAAGGCGCCGCCATCGGCCAGGACCTCAAGATCTACGGGCTGCCTTTCATCATCATCGGCACCTTCCGCGAACGCGTGGAAACCTTTGGCCAGTCGGAAATCGCCGACGATACCATCATCATTCCCTACAACGTGGGCCGCTACTTCACCGGGACTGACGCGGTGAAGCAGGTGTTCTTCTCCGTGGCCGACGCACGTGAAGTCCCGCAGTCCACGGAGCTGATCCGCCACGTGCTGCAGTCGCGCCACCGTCCGGAGTCCGTCTACCGCGTGGAGAACCTCACCCAGCTTCTGGACGTGGCCGCCAAAACCGCCAACGCGCTTACCCTGGTGCTGCTGGGCGTGGCCGTGCTGGTGCTGGCGGTAAGCGGCGTGGGCATCATGAACATCATGCTGGCCAACGTGCGCACCCGCATCCGCGAGATCGGCATCCGCAAGGCCATCGGCGCCACCAACCGTGAAATCCGCCTGCAGTTCTTGACTGAAGCCGTGCTCATCTCCCTGGCCGGCGGCATGCTGGGGACTCTCATTGGACTGGCCATACCGTTTTCCGTGCGCTTCTTCAGCGAATACCGCGTGCCGATTTCAGGCTTGTCGGCGATCATCGCCCTGGCGACTGCTTGCCTGGTGGGCGTGGTGTTCGGGACGTTGCCGGCGACCAGAGCTGCCCAGTTGCATCCGGTGGAAGCGCTGCACTACGAGTGAGGGGGCGGCGTGTGGGGCGATTCGCCTTTCTTCCTTTTTCCCTCGCGCCGCAGGCCCGCCAGACCCGTGTGGCACAGGCACTCTTGCCTGTGCCCTTGGTTCTTCCGATCAGTACCATCCGTGTCAGCCAAGCCAAAACCGAGCCGGCCTCCCCTGATGCCCAAACCCTGGTGCAACCTCCCCGCACCAAATATAGTTCCCCTTTTCTTCGCTACTCGTGTATAT
>JBGPLR010000281.1:0-5142 GCA_041486545.1 Terriglobia bacterium | reverse complement strand
GACCCTGAAGGATTAGCCTTCGCTGGATTAGACCGTCACGTCCGCAACCGGCAATTTTAGAGGAAACAACCGTCAACACAACTTTCCTCACCAGAAAGGAAGTTAGTTTTATGAAGAAGCTGTTCCTGGGCGTAATGTGCCTGGCCCTGTTGATCCCTGCTCTGGGCGCGCAAGAGAAGGGCGCTCCCAAAACCAAAGCGCCGGCCGGCGGCTTGCCTCCGATCATTGATCGCGAATTGATCTTTGGCAACCCGGAGATCGCAGGCGCGCAACTTTCGCCGGACGGGAAGTATCTGTCCTTCCAGAAACCCTGGAAAGACACCCGCAACGTCTATGTCAAAGGGGTTGACGAGCCGTTTAGCGCGGCCCGGCTGCTGACCACGGAAACCAAGCGGCCCATCGCCGGCTATTTCTGGACCCACGACAGCAAGTACATCCTGTTCGTGAAAGACAACGCAGGTGACGAAAACTACAACGTCTACGCCGTGGATCCGGCAGCCAAGCCCGCAGCCGGGGCCGACGCGCCTCCTTCGCGCGACCTGACTGGACTCAAGGGCGTCCGGGTCGCGCTTTACGATGTTCCCAAAAGCGATCCCGACGCGGTCTACATTGGCCTGAATGACCGCGACAAGGCCTGGCATGATCTCTACAAGCTGAAGATCTCCACCGGCGAAAAAACGCTGGTGCGCAAGAACACGGAGCGCATCTCCGGTTGGAACTTCGATCTGAAGGGCAATCTGCGCCTGGCGGAACGCTCCGCGGAGAACGGCGACACGGAAATCCTTCGTGTTGACGCCGACAAATTCACCAAGATTTATTCCTGCAACGTGTTTGAGCAATGCAACGTGGTCCGCTTCCACAAAGACGGCAAGCGGGCCTACATGAGCACCAACAAGGGCCCGGAGATGGACCTGACCGCCCTGGCGCTGATTGATCCGGAAACCGGAAAAACCGAGATCGTAGAATCCGATCCCCTCAAGAGAGTGGACTTCATCGGCGCCGTTTTCTCGGATGCGACTGACGAGCTGGCCCTCACCCAATACCTGGACGATCATCTGCGCCGCTATTTCAAAGACAAAGACACTGAGGCCGGCTTCAAATGGCTGCAGGCAAAATTTCCCGGCAAAGACGTGGGCCGCGCCTCATGGACCAAGGACGAACAGCACTGGCTGGTCAACGTGACCAGCGATACCGAGCCGGGCGAAACCTATCTGTTTGACCGCAAGACCCACAAACTCGCGCTGCAGTACAGAATCCGGGAAAAGCTTCCCCGTGAAGCGCTGGCGGAGATGAAGGTGATCCACTACAAGTCGGCAGACGGGCTGGAGATTCCGGCCTATCTCACGCTGCCCAAAGGCATCTCTGGCAAGAACCTGCCTACCATCATCTTCCCCCATGGCGGACCATGGGGCCGTGACGTCTGGGGCTACAACCCGTATGCCCAGTTCTTTGCCAATCGCGGCTACGCCGTGCTGAGCATGAACTTCCGCGGTTCCGCCGGCTACGGCAAGAAATTCATTGACGCCGGCAATAATGAATGGGGCCGCAAGATGCAGGATGACGTCACCTGGGGCGCGAAATACCTCATCGCTGAAGGCATTGCCGATCCCAAACGCGTAGGCATCTTCGGCGGTTCTTACGGCGGCTATGCCACCCTCGCCGGCGTAGCTTTCACCCCTGACGTTTACGCAGCGGCCGTGGACCTGTTTGGTCCGTCCAACCTCATCACGCTCCTGGATTCGATTCCGCCCTACTGGGAAGCCGGCCGCCAGATGTTCTACCAGCGCATGGGGAATCCCACCACGCCGGAAGGAAAAGCGCTGCTGGTGGAGCGTTCTCCGCTCACCTCTGCCGGCAAGATCAAGACGCCGCTGATGATCGCGCAGGGCGCCAACGATCCCCGGGTCAACCACGCCGAGTCAGAGCAGATCATCGTCGCGCTGCGCAATCGCGGCTTCCCCGTGGAATACCTTTTGATCCCGGACGAGGGCCACGGCTTTGCCCGGCCGGTCAACAACATGGCTTCCACCATGGCCACGGAGAAGTTCTTCGCCAAATACCTGGGCGGCCGCCACCAGGAAGGTGGCACGCCGGAAGTGACGGCGCGCCTGAAGGAAATCACGATTGATCCCAAGACCGTGGTGCTGGCGAAAAAGGTGGACGCGGGCTCGGTGGGCCTGCCCAAGACCGCGGTTGACCTAAAGCCCGGAACCTGGAAGTACAAGGCAAAGCTGGCGGCGGGCGGGCAGGAGTTCGCCATTACCATGGTGACGGACATCAAGGACAGCGGAGTTTCGTGGACGGCAGTGGATACCATGCAGAGCCCCATGGGAGAGGCCGTGGATACCGCGTCACTGGAAAAAGGCACCCTGGTTACGCGCAAGCAAAGCATCAAACAGGGTCCTGCGACCGTGAACGTGGACTTTGCTGATAACAAAGCCACTGGCAACATGAACGCAAACGGCACAGACAAACCCATCGCAGCTGATTTAGGCGGCCCGCTCTTTGCCGATGCCGCGGGCGGGATACAAGTGATCGCCTGCCTGCCCCTGACCGAAGGCTATTCCACCACGTTCCGCAACTTTGATGTGCAGAAGCAGAAAGAAAAGCTCATGCAACTGAAAGTGGTTGGCGTGGAAAGCGTTACGGTTCCGGCAGGCACCTTTGAGAGCTACAAAGTTGAGCTGACGTCGGCCGATGGCGGCAATGACAAGGAAACCGTATGGATCGCCAAAGATTCGCGCAAAGCGGTCAAAGTGTCCGCGGTGCTGGCCTCTATGGGCGGCGCGGTTCTGACGCAGGAACTGGAACCATAGGCCGGATTTTCATCGGGCGCGCTTTCATTGAGAAGTGAAAGCGCGCCTTTTTGTGCACGCAAACCGACTCAAGAGCAGGAGTTTATTTTTATTTTTTGACGGTGGAGGCGTTTTCTCCCAGCAAAACCCCTTGCATCATCCCTTATACTGGTCTGCTCGATATGCATGCTCCCCCGACTTCCCGGAAACCGCCCTTCCGCGTCCGCCTGAGGCTGCTCCCCACCCTCAAGCGCGGGGAGATGTGGCGCTACATGGGGCCGGCGTTTGTCGCCAGCGTGGCGTACATTGACCCGGGGAATTTTGCCGCCAACTTTGAAGGCGGCGCCAAGTTCGGCTATACGCTGTTGTGGGTGCTGCTGTGGTCCAACGCCATGGCCATCCTCATCCAATATCTCTCAGCCAAACTGGGAATCGCAACCGGCAAGACCTTGCCGCAGAACTGCCGCGCGTACTTCACGCCCAAGGTCAACTTTGGCTTGTGGCTTGCCGCTGAACTGGCGGCGGTGGCCACCGACCTGGCGGAATTTCTGGGCGCGGCGCTGGGATTTTACCTGCTATTCGGCATTCCTTTGTTTTACGCTGCGCTGATCACCGCGGTGGTGGTGTTCATGATGCTGGCGGTTGAGCTGTACGGATTCCGCCGTCTGGAACAGCTCATCATGGTTTTCGTCTTTGCCATCGCCGGATGCTACGCCTTTGAGCTGTTTATCGTGCACCCGGACTGGGCCGCCGTGGCCCACGGCGTCATGGTTCCCCATGTCAGCTCTTCCAGCATTGAAGTGGCGGTGGCCATGCTGGGCGCCACCGTGATGCCTCATGTGATTTACCTGCATTCCGCGCTGGTGCAGCACCGCGTGCGCGAAGACTCCCAGCACTCCCCCACCAACCAGTGGCTGCTCACGCTGCGCCATCTGCGTTACGAACTGGTGGACGTGCTGATGGCCATGAACGGCGCCTGGCTCATCAATTCCGCCATGATCATCATGGCCGCCGCGGTTTGGTTCAAGACCGGGACGCCCTTCACTTTTGATCAGGCCCACCTCACACTCAAACCCATTTTGCCGGCGGTTTCCGGCGTGGCCTTTGCTCTGGCTCTTCTGTTCTCCGGCTTGTCTTCTTCCACGGTGGGCACCATGGCCGGACAGGTGATTATTGAAGGGTTCTTAGACATCAAGTTCAGCGTCTTCCTGCGCCGCGTGATCACCATTATTCCCGCCCTGGTGGTCATCGCCTTGAAGCTCAATCCCCTCAGGATTTTGTTACTATCTCAAGTGGTGCTGAGCTTTGCGATTCCGTTTGCTCTGGTCCCCCTGGTCTTGCTGACCCGCTCGAAAACCGTGATGGCGGATATGGTCAACAACAAGCGTACCAATGCCATGGCGTATATCGTGACGGTCCTGATCATCGCCTTGAACCTTCTCCTGCTCTACCGGGTTGGGGGAGGCGAATTCTATTATGGCGACTGACCTGGACTTGAGTCTGCGAACCTCCCGTGCAACCGACGTGAAGAAGGAAGGGTCTTGCCGGCCATCCGGCCAACGCTGAAGCTTCCGGAACGTTTCCCAGCCCGCGCGAATCAAATAAAGAAGGTGAAATCGCTATGAATAGTTTTGGCAGCCGCTCCAAGTTGCGCGTGGGCGTCCAGGAATTTGAAATCTGCCGCCTGGACGCGCTGGACAAGCAGGGCATCTCCACGCTTCGCCTGCCTTATTCGCTGCGCATTTTGCTGGAAAATTTGCTTCGCACTGAAAACGGGCGCAGCGTCACCGCGGACGACATCCGTTTCCTCGCCAACTGGAAAGCCCAGGCCGTTCCCGACAAAGAAATTGCGTTCACGCCGGCGCGCGTGCTCATGCAGGATTTCACGGGCGTTCCCGCCGTGGTGGACCTGGCCGCCATGCGCGATGCCATGAAGAAAATGGGCGGCGATCCCAACCTCATCAACCCGCTCCAGCCCGCCGAACTGGTGATTGACCATTCCGTGCAAGTGGACGAATTCGGCACCGCCGGCGCTTTCGCGGTGAACGCCCGGCTGGAGTTTGAGCGCAACCAGGAACGCTACGCCTTCCTGCGCTGGGGACAGTCAGCGTTTCGCAACTTCAAAGCCGTGCCGCCGGACATGGGCATTGTCCACCAGGTGAACCTGGAATATCTGGCGCGCGTCGTCTTCCCGGAAAAGAAAGACGGAGTCACACAGGCGTACCCGGACACCGTGGTGGGCACCGATTCGCACACCACCATGATTAACGGCTTGGGCGTGCTGGGCTGGGGCGTGGGCGGGATTGAAGCCGAGGCTGCCATGCTGGGCCAGCCGGTCTCCATGCTG
>JBGPLR010000280.1:0-5157 GCA_041486545.1 Terriglobia bacterium | reverse complement strand
TCGGGCGACCGCGTGGGCGTGCTGGTCTACGGGCGCAACATCCAGCAGCGCGTGCCTCTGGGACGCGGCCTCTCCCACATGCGCGTGATCCTGGAAGCCCTGGCGTCAGCGCATGAAGAACCGGGGGAAGCCGACCATCTTCGCGCGGCGGCGGCGTTGTTGCAGATGCAAAAGCAACGGTCGCTCATCATATGGGTCACCGACCTGGCGGACACCTCCATGACGCCGGAGGTGATTGAGAGCGCGTCGCGCGTTTTGTCCAAACACCTGCTGCTGTTTTCCGTGATCGCCCAGACCGACCTGCTGGCGCTGGCCAACCGTTATCCGGAAGACGCCGAAGAAATGTTTGAAGTGGCGGCGGCGCAGGAATTGGTCCAGAGACGCGAAGTGCTCATCAGCCGCGTGCGTAACAAAGGCGCGTTGGCTCTGGAGATTTCTCCAAACAAACTCACCACGGCGCTGGTGAATCAGTATTTGCGGGTGAAGGAGAGGAATTTGATTTAGGCAATTCCTGCGGCGCTCTCCTCTCCACCCCTCGCACAAAAGAACAAATACCCGAAAAAGATAGTCGCAACCACTCCCGCCACGGCAAATTTCAGAGCGGGCGGATACGGTGACGACGAGAAGAAGCCTTCAATCAGCCCCGCAACGATCAGTGTCGGCACCGTACCCAGCAGCAGGCGGACGGCTTCGCCACCGGCTTTGGCCAGGGAGTCGCGGCGCGGGAGCCAGCCAGGGAAAAGCATGCCCTGGGCGATGCGCAGTCCGGCGCCGCCCGCAATGAAGATAGCGGGCAGTTCCAGCACGCCATGTGGCGCGACAAAGCTCCACAAGGAAAGACTCATGCCGCCCAGCCAGCAAGCCACGCCGATCACGCCGATCATCACGCCGTTAAAGACCATCATATAAACGGTCCCGATGCCAGCAGTGATGCCGAAGGCAAACGCAAAGAAAGACACGCCCATGTTGTTGGTCATGATGCCGCTGGCCGCCAGAGGCTTCACCGCGACCACCGAGTCTGTCCACATTTTGCGGTGGTCAATGCTGGCCATCATGTTCGGACCGAGAAACGCGTGCATGAATTCCGGCTGGGTGATGGACAGCAGCATTCCCGCCAGACCGCCAACTACAAACAACAGGAAAGCCGTGCTGATCAGGTATAGATTGCGGCGGAAGATTTGCGGATAGGTATAACGATAGAAATGGACGATGCTCCAGGGGCTCGATTTTTGTCCGGCATAGATGGTATTGTGAGCGCGGGCCAGGAGAAGGTTCAGAGAGCGGGCGTACGATTTTCCGCTGGGATCTTCGCGCAGCGTGGAAAGATCGGCAGCCGCCTGGCGGTAGAGTAACCCAAGTTCCTGCAGTTCCAGCCGGGTCAGCGACTTCAATCCCTGGCCGGCGCCCTGGTCCAGCAGGCGTTCCAGGCGGGTCCAGTGGCTTTGCCGCTTTTCCAGCCAGTAGGTGGAGATCATACGTGGACAAGCTTACCATTGATACTCCGGAGCAAGTACACCTGGAGTTCATGCTGGCCGGGGTCGGCAGCCGCTTCATGGCGGTCTTTCTGGACACCTTGATCCAGGTGGCGGCCATCCTCGTTTTGCTCATTCTGCTCCTGATATTTTCCGGCGGTGAGTCCATCTTTGGGTCCAAGTATCCGGTGTGGGTGATGGCCATCTTCATCCTTTGTATCTTTAGTATTTACTGGGGCTACTACGCGATTTTTGAAATCGTGTGGAAAGGGCAGACGCCGGGAAAGCGCTGGGCAGGAATCCGCGTGATCAAGGATTCCGGCCGCCCCATCAACGCGTTTGAAGCCATTGCCCGCAACCTGGTCCGGATTGTTGACTACCTGCCCGGATTTTACGGAATCGGCGTGGTGACCATGCTGCTGAACGAAAAGCATCGCCGCCTGGGCGACTATGTTGCCGGAACGCTGGTGGTGCATGAAAGCTCTGATCGCGAATCACAGGTCTTTTTCAACACTCCTGCCAACATGGACTTCGCCATTCCTCAGGCGGCGCAACTCACGCTGCAGGAAGCCGAGTTGATTGAAACTTTTCTGGCGCGCCGGCTGGATATTCCCGGCAACGTCCGCTGGCAAAACGCGCGGCAGATCGCGCAAATGGTCAGCGCCCGGCTGAACATTCTGCCGGAGTCGCGTCCCGCAGGCGATGAGCAATTCCTGGAGCTGCTGGTGCGGGAGTTCCGGAATCGGGCCAAATATCGTTAAATTGCCTGTGAATTTCGGGTAACGGCACGCCGCATGCGAAACCGCCCTTAATCTCCGCTATCATGTGTACGTCCCTGTGGCTTCCGGGTTTTGAGGGATAATGCCGAACCTTTAAGGTAAATAACCGACATGCACTAACGATTCACCTATGTGACTTGGGTTTACCCGTTTCTCTGTGGTACTTTAGCCCCTAATCGCGCTTTTTGGTGGTCTCCCCCGGCACTGGACAGGCGCTCTTGGTCAAAGCGACTAAACTATGGCGCTCGGTTTTGGTTTTAACAAGGTAAAGGTGCTCGCCTCTGCGGAGAAGTTTGTCCAGCAGGGGAAGTTGCAGAACGCCATTACCGAATACGAAAAGGTCATTAAGGAAGACCCCAAAGACCTGACAGTGCTGAACACCATCGGCGATCTCTACGCGCGGGTGGGGCAGAACGAACAGGCTGCGTATTATTTCCGCAACGTCGCCGACCAGTACGCGCAGAATGGCTTCACCGTCAAAGCCATTGCCATTTACAAAAAGCTGACCAAGATCAGTCCGGGGAACCTGGAGCACATTACCAAGCTGGCCGAGCTTTACACCCAACAAGGCCTTTTTAACGACGCGCGCCTGCAGTTCATGCAGGTGGCCGACCATCTGCTTAAAGCGGGCGACAACCCGCAGGCCGCGCGGGTCTTCCAGAGAATCCTGGAGCTGGACCCGGAGAACGTGCATACCCAGTCCAAGCTGGCCGATCTGTACATGAAACTGGGGAAAAAAGAAGAAGCGCGCAACATCTATTTCACCGCAGCCGAATCGCTCCATTCCCGCGGGTCGTATGACGCAGCCGAAGAGGCCCTGGGCAAAGTCCTTAGCCTGGATCCCACAAACACAGCCGCGCTGATGCTGCGGGGAATGATCGCCGCCAATTCCGGTGACAACCCTTCCGCCATCCGTTACCTGGAGCAGGTGCCGGACTTGGATTCGCGTCCGGATGGCCTGAACACTTTGCTCCGCGTCAAACAGCAATCGGGCGACTCCGTCGGCATGGAAACCATCGCCGGAAAGCTGCTCACCCTGCATGACGACGTGAGCGGCGTGGCCGCCGTGGCGCAGTGGTACACCGCCAACAATCGCGTGCACAGCGCCCTCAAGCTCTATGACAAGTACGCGGACCGCCTGGTCAAGGCCAACCCGGGCATGTTCAAGGACGCCTTGCATCCGCTGATGACCCGGATCAAGGACGATCCGGAGTCTCTGGCCCTGATGCAGAGTCTGTTGCAAAAGTCCGGAGACACTTCGCAAACCGCTGAGATCCTGGAGCTGCAGGCCAACGCCAGCGCGAAGAAGGGCGAGTTTGCCGCGGCCCGCGACCTCTACCATCAACTCTCTGAGATGGAGCCGGAGAACACCCTGCATACCCAGAATTTCCGCCAGATGCAGGCCAAGCTGGGTGAAGATTCCGCCACGCGCATCCTTACGCCGGAGGAAGCCGCCCAAGCGTTCATGGTGGAAGAGCTGGACGAGGATTCCGCGGTGGTGCAGCAGCATTACGATCCGCCGGTGGAGAGCGCCCTGGAAGCCGCGTTGACGGACGCCGAGTTGTTCGTCTCTTACAACGTTCCGATGAAGGCCATCGCGCCGCTGGAGTCCGTGTTACCCCTGGCCCCGCGCGACGTGACGGTGAACCAGCGGCTGGCCACGCTTTATGCCCGCGCCGAACGCTACGCGGACGCCGCACGCGTCTGCCAGGTGCTGAGCGACGTTTACCTGGAACTGGGCCACAGCAAGGAATCGGCAAAATATCTGGAAGCCCATCGCAAATACGCGCTGCGCGCGCCCGCGGGTCCAGCCGCTGTTCCCATGCGCAGCGCTCCGCCGCCACCTCCGCCGCCTCCGCCCATGCCGGTCAGGCCGGAACCGGAACGGTTTTCGCCTTTGGGCATGCCGTTGAGCGCACCGGACGCGCATGTGGCTCCGCACCAGGATCTCAGGGTTACGGCCGTCGAGTCTCCAAAGGTTGCTGCTCCCGCTGCCGGTTTTGCTGAAGTTGGTTCTCCTGAAGCTGGTTCTGACGCCGCGTCCATTCAAGAGTTTTCGTTTGACGCGCCTGATCACGTGCTTCCCGATCATGAAACGCTGCCTCCAGTTTCCGTATATGAAGCGCCCGTCCCGCCGCTGGCGGCGAAGTTGCCGGTTGAGGCGGACTTCGCCACGCCAACCGAACATCCGCATGCGGACGCGCAAGAAGCCGATCCTTCCGGCGAATGGGAGAGCATGTTCTCGGTGGAATCCGAGGAAACGGAGACAGTTTCATTCCGGCCGGAGCTGGAAATCATGCCTCCGCATGCGGAGCCTGATCTGGCTGATCATGATCTGGCTGATCATCATCTGCAAACCGATCTGCATCTGCAACCCGATCTGCAACCCGACCTGAAGCCGGTCTTCGCCGCCGGCGGATCCAGCACGTTCTACGCGATCGAAGACAAGGTCCAGGAAATTCAGTTCTACATCTCGCAGCAGATGTGGGACGAGGCCAAAACCGCCGTCCTGAACCTGGCTGAGCTTGCGCCTGACGCGCCGGAAGTCACCCAACTCATGTCCCAGGTTTCTGCGGGACGCAACCGGGCCGCAGCCGCCGCTGCGCCTGCTCCGCGCTTTGCCGAACCGCGCTTTGCTGAACCAGATTCGGCGCCGATAGACGCCGTGGTCCACGAACCGGAAGCGCCGGCGCCTGAAGTGCAATTAAATGAAGTGCCGGTGAGATTATCGCCGGAAGATTCGGTGGTCCTGGATCTACCGGTTGAAGACTTACCGGTTGAAGACTTACCGGCTGAAGTAGTTCCGCCGGCCGTGATTTCGCCGATCGCCATTCCACCCGCGGCGAAAGCGCCGGTGTTGCAAAAGCCGCCGCCGCAAGCGGCCGCGCCGACCGGGCAATCCACTG
>JBGPLR010000279.1:0-5161 GCA_041486545.1 Terriglobia bacterium | reverse complement strand
CGCGGAACTGCAGCACGTCCTGGCGGCCATAATCCACTGAGACGTATTCGCGCGGCTGGAAGAACCGCAGCTTGCGGACACGCTCCGTACTGATCCTGCTGGCGGTGAAGTTGGCCACGCAGCCGTTTTCAAATTCCATGCGCACGTTGGCGATGTCCACTTTGCCGCTCACCACCGGCAGGCCGACGGCGCGAATCTCGGTGACCGGCGACTTGACGAAGGACAGCACCACGTCAATATCGTGGATCATCAGGTCCAGGACCACGTCCACGTCCAGGCTGCGCGGCGTGAACACGCTGAGCCGGTGGACTTCAAAGAACATGGGCTTGGTCAGCAGCGGCACGGTGGCGCGCACCGCCGGATTGAAGCGCTCCAGGTGCCCGACCTGCGCCACACGCTTGTTGGCGGCGGCGACGCGGAGCAACTCGTCGGCTTCCGCCAGCGTGGAGGCCACGGGCTTTTCTATGAGTACGTCAATGCCCGCCTGCATCAACGCCTTGGCCACGCTGAGATGATGGACCGTGGGCACGGCGACGGAGGCTGCGTCCACCTTGCCCGCCAGCTCTTCGACCGCGGTGAACGTCCGGCAGCCGAACTGCGCGGCCACCGATTCCGCGGTGGCGCGGTTGGCGTCCAGCACGCCAACCAGTTCCACCGGCTGGCCCTGCTTCTGGAGGTCGTGATAGACGCGGGCGTGGTTGCGTCCGAACGAGCCCACACCAACGGCTGCCACGCGGATTGCACTTTGGTTCGTCAAGTCTTTGATTTTCTCAGAGCCAGGGCGTTGGAGCAAAGCTATCATTGAACCACTGATCTACACAGATGACACAGATAGGCAAAAGCTATTTTTTGTTATCTCTTCAGATCCGTGTCATCCGTCTAAATCAGTGGTAAGAAGGAGAACAACCATGGGCCGCGCATTCGGATTCATAACATTGCTGGCGGTGCTGTGTGTGGGCGCCTGGTATTACATGCGCCAAAGCCAGACCACTCTCTTTGGCGGCGGAAACAACCCGAACGCCACTTCCACCGTGGACCTGATGGGCATCCGCAGTGACCTGCTGGCCATGGGGCAGGCTGAGCGCGCCCGTTTTGCCCTGCGCGGCAACTACGGCTCGCTGGAGCAGATGCGGGCTGACGGCGACCTCACCATGACCCACACCCAACGCGGACTTTATACCTACTCGGCTGAGGTCGCCCCCACGACTTTCCGCATCGTGGCCACCTATACCGGGCCGGACGCCCCGGGCATGGTCAAGACCATCAGCATTGACGAGACCATGCAGATCAGCCAGCAATAAGGCTCATGCAGGCTTCAGCGTAGACACCCAGACCGCGACGAAGTGGCAGGCCGATCCGGCCAGGACAAACACGTGCCATATAGCGTGATGGAAGCGCTTGTAGTCATAGGCAAAGAACAGCACTCCCACCGAATAGCACAGCCCGCCGGCGAACAGCAGGACCAGGCCGCTCCGCGGCAGATGGATAAAGAGCTGGCGCGTGGCGACCAGCGCCAGCCATCCCATGGCGAGATAAATGACGACAGAGGTGCGGGCAAAGCGGCCAATAAAGAAGATCTTGAAGACCACTCCGGCAGCGGCGAGCGCCCAGATAATCCCCAACAACGACCAGCCCCAGGCGCCACGCAGACTGATAAGCGCAAAGGGCGTGTACGTCCCGGCGATCAGCAGGTAGATGGCGGAGTGGTCCAGAATCCTCAGAACCTGCTTGGCCCGCGGCAACCGCACTCCGTGGTAAGCGGTGGAGGCGGAGTAGAGCAGCACCAGAGTCACACCATAAATGCTGTAGGAAACCAGCTGCCGCGCGTTGCCGTGCACGCTGGCCAGCGTCACCAGCGCGGCCAACGCAGCCAGCGCCAGGGTTACGCCGATGGCGTGGGTCAGGGCGTTCCATAGTTCGTCTTTGACTGGCACGGATTCCGAAAACATCTCATGCCGGCCGGGACCGCCCGGCGAGCGGGAAGCGTTCCGAGTGGAGTGTTTCGGGTTCTCAGTCAGGCCCACGTAGCTTAGATGCCGAGCGCCGCGCCAGCGTTCATACCGCAAATGGACAAGTTTTGATTATGGCGATGGGGCGATGGGCGGGGCTTGCGGCGCGATTCAAGGACCCAATCCAGTGTAAAACAACAGCCAAGGACGACGTTGAAGAAGCCATGTTGCCCCCAGCCGCCGCCGGTCCATGTCCTGGCAAAGAGGCGGTCTTGTACTCTTGATGCCCGGGAAACGCACGATGACAAGTAAAATAAGGGCAGGCAAGAAATCCCCAGTGATTCGCATGTTCAAGTTTTTCCTGAGAGCGGTGGTTGTTCTGGTCATCGTGGCGGCGGCGCTACTGGCCTACGGCCTGTATTTGCCTGCCGGCCCGGCGCAGGAGCGGTTCGTGCAATTGAAGCCGGGGTCGTCCGCGCGGCGTATTGCATCTGACCTCCAGACCGCCGGCATCATTCGCAGCCAGTACGCGTTTCTGTTTTGGCATTACGTGCAGGGACACAAAAACCTGAAGGCGGGCGAGTACTCTTTTGATCATCCGGCAAAAGTGCGGGAAGTTTATGACCGCATTGTCCGCGGAGACATTTACGTCCACCTGCTGGTGGTGCCGGAAGGCTTCAACATGTTTGACATCGCCGCAG
Organism: Terriglobia bacterium; assembly: GCA_041486545.1. Classification (GTDB taxonomy): domain Bacteria; phylum Acidobacteriota; class Terriglobia; order Terriglobales; family Acidobacteriaceae; genus Angelobacter. Next base: position 2,511 of record JBGPLR010000279.1, on the reverse strand, counting down.
CCATTGAGGACGCCGGACTGGGCGCGCGCGACGACTTCCTGCAAGTGGTCCGCAAAGACGTTTCCCTGGTGCACGACCTTGATCCCCAGGCGCCCAACCTGGAGGGCTATCTGTTTCCGGACACCTATCGCTTCACCCGGACGCAGTCGCTGCATGACATGGCTGCGGCCATGGTGCATCGTTTCCGCCAGGCGGCCCACGCAGCCGGCTTGACCGAAGACTTCCACGCCAAAGTGACCATGGCCAGCATCATCGAAAAAGAAACGGCGGTGGATGGCGAACGGGCGGAGGTGGCCAGCGTTTTTAACAACCGCCTGTCGCGGCACATGGCCCTGGCCACGGACCCCACGGTGATCTACGCTGCGCTGCTCAATGACCGCTATCGCGGGACCATCTACCGTTCTGATTTGAGTTTTGATTCTCCGTACAACACGTACAAATATCCTGGCCTGCCCCCGGGGCCGATTTGCAATCCGGGAAAAGCGTCATTGCAGGCGGCGCTGCACCCGGCCACCACCCGGTATCTCTATTTCGTCAGCGACAACCACGGGAGGCATAACTTCTCAAGCACCCCCGCGGAACACGCCAAAAACGTGGCGGCCTACCGAAAAGCGGTCGCCCAGGCCATCAACCGCTAGTTCCCCCCCGTTTTAGGGCCCGCTTTGCCGCAAAATGTCACGCATTGCCGCTTCCCATCCCACCTTTCGCAACCCTTAGTCCGCTATACTAGAAGAGTAACTTTCTAGACTTTGGAAATCATCTAAACATGCAAGTTTTGTCGCGAGCTAAGATCGTATTTCTCTTTCTTCCGGTGTTGCTGTTGGCGGGTTGTGCCGTCAAGGGCCAGCATGAAACCGCCATGCGCATGATCAGCGCAGCCACTCTAAAAGAAGCCACACTGGCGCAGCTTGAGGCCAGCATGGATGCCATTGCGGACCGCCTGCAGACACTCAAGCTGACGGTGGAGATGGACCTTTCCACCGGAGGCGCCAAGAAAGGCATTGTCACCGACTACCGGCAGGTAAGCGGTTACGTGCTGGTGCGCAAGCCGGGAATGCTGCACATGATCGTGCGCGCGCCGGTGGTGGGCAACCGCATTGTGGACATGGTGAGCAACGGCAAAACTTTTGCCGTGGCGTTTAATTCGCCAACGGCCAGCAAGTATTACGTAGGATCGAACCAGGTCATCACCCCGTCCGACAAGCCACTGGAAAACATGCGTCCGCAGCACGTGCTGGACGCTCTGCTCATTAAGCCCGTGGACCATGCCGCCGGTGAGGTGGAGGTGCTGGAGCAGAGCACGGACATTGTGAAAGACCCCAAAACCAAAAAGGAATTTTTGCGGCCCAACTACGTGGTGTGGGTCATCAGCAAAGACGAGGCAGGTTCGTATCTCTCGCGCCGGATCGTGTTCAGCCGTGATGACCTCATGCCCCACGAACAGTATCTTTACAACCGCCAGGGCCAGTTGATGACCATAGCCCGCTACGATTACACCACCCCGGTCGCGGGCGATCTGGCGGACAACAAGTTTCCGGGCATGATCCAGATCGAACGTCCGATTGAAGAGTACTCGATCAAGCTTACGGTGGAAAAAGCCAGCATCAACCTGCCGCTGGGCGACGACCAGTTCGAAGTGGCGCAGCCGCCCGGTTCCACGCGCATCAACGTAGACGCAAAGAGCGCAACGGTCATGAACCAGCTGGAATTGAAAGCAGCGGAAACCAAGAAGGCGCAGTAGATTGCGCACCGGCCGCGGGGGCCGGCGCCCTGCGGGATTCTTGCAACAGTCGGGAATGATTCCATGAACAAAATGATTGTGGCCAACCTGGCCCATCGCCCCATTCGTACCCTGATCAGCATCTTTGCCGTGGCCATTGAAGTCACGCTGATCCTGCTGATCGTGGGCCTGATGCTGGGCATTCTGGATGACAGCAAAGAGCGGCAGAAAGGCGTGGGAGCCGACGTGATCGTGCGGCCGCCGGGTTCGGCCAATTTTGCCGCGTTCTCCGCCGCGCCGGCTTCGGTGAAATACGCCGACCTTCTGCTCAAACAACCGCACGTCACCGCCGTGGCGCCGGTGGTGATGCAGACCACGGTCAGCTTGAGCAGCATTGAAGTCCTCAACGGAATTGATCTCAAGTCGTTTGAGTCCATCGGCGGCCCCATGCGTTACTTGCAAGGCGGGCCTTTCCAAGAACCTTACGACATGATCGTGGACGATATTTACTCGGTGGGAAACAAAGTGCACGTGGGCTCCACGGTGAGCGTACTCAATCACGACTTCCGGGTGTGCGGTGTAATCCCGCACGGACGCGGCAGCCGCCGCTACGTCCCCATCAGCACCATGCAAGCCTTGACCGGCAATGAAAACAAGGCCAGCGTGTTCTACGTAAAACTGGATGACGTCAAGAACGATAACGCCGCCGTGCAGCAACTCAAGGAACTGCTGCCGCAATTCAATATCACCTCCACGCGCGAATGGATGGAGCTGATGACCGCGGACAACAT
>JBGPLR010000278.1:0-5165 GCA_041486545.1 Terriglobia bacterium | reverse complement strand
CGCGATAAGACACCCAGTCCACGGCGTCGCCTCACCACTGGTGGCCGGTTTCATGTGCCAGCATCAGCTTGCTCAGCAGCAGGTCAACATAGGGGTCGCGGATGCCTGCGGCACGCCGCTCATCGCGGTCCAGGAACGCCAGGCTGGAAAGGTAAATCAGTCCGGGCCAGGACTGGCTCAGCAATCCGGGGAGCTGCGTGATTTCCAAGTTGGTATAAGGAAACTCGTCAAGTTCGCTGGCGAGAAACAGCACCGTGGTTGCCGCCTGGGCGGCGATGGCCTTTACCTCGCGCGAGGGCTCCGGCCGCTGGCCTGCGCGAAGCTCTTTCACCGCCAGGGTTTCCTCCACGTTCTTGCCGGCATGCGCATGGATGGTGACGCCCCCCACGGACGATTCGGCGGTGACAAACTTCCCCAGGTTGAATCCCGCGCGGGCGATCTGCTTGGAGGTCACAAAGCGCGACGTCCGCCGGCCCAGGTTCACTTCGCTGGAAACCTGCTTGCCCGTGGCCACCAGCGACCACTCGTCGGGGTAGTCAAACATGAGATCGAAATTGGCATAGACAGGCCCGGCGTTCGGATACCAGGTGCCGCGCGCGCCCACGTAGAGCACGTCGCTCCCGGTATCAAACATCACCGGGCCGGAGTATTTAAGAAGAACGCGCGCAGGGCGGTCAAGCGCCAGGGGCTGGGGAAAGACCAGGCCCACCAGGTCGTCGCCGCGCCGGGCCAGGTTGCTGCCGGTGACGGCTTCATTCTGGATGAACTCCACCGCCTGGCCATTCAAACGGGCCTCACTCACCCGGAGTTGGCGGGACAGCTCCAGGATGACCACGCTCTGCCCTGAGACGTGCGGAAGAATGGTGAACTCCGCTTCCGCGCTCATGTCCGTGGGCGGATCAATGCGCGAGCGAATCTGGTAGTCGGAAAAATCCAACTGCGGGCGCGGCGTGCTCTTGACTCCGGCCCGGCGGTCGGAACGTTGCGGGAAAGACGCCCAGGTGTCAACGTACGTTCCGTGCTGGGTCACCACCGCTTGGGCCACGCTGATCTGTTCGCGCGCGCTTCCGTCATAAAACAGGTCAAAGATCCCCAGCGCCGTTCCGCCCAGGCGGACGTGCAAAAATGGCGCCGCAGTCTCCTGCCGATTGGCCATGGCTTGCAGAATATGAAGACCGTCAGCCTGGGCCAGATCACGCGCCGGCTGCTGCCAGCGGGCGATAAACTCCTGGGCTTCCGCCGGCTCGGCTGGACGAAAACCGGCACGCAGTTCCTCCACCAGCTTGTCGTCGAAGAAGCGGAAGTAGGCTGAGCCGAATTTCTGTTCCAGGACCGCCGATCCGGTGAACAGCGCGAGTGAAGTCCGCTCCGCGCGGTCCGGCGCGATGAGCAGGACTTCGCCCTGGCCCTCAAAGGCCGCGCCGGTCACGTGGCCTTCCACCGATTGCATCAGCCCGATCATGCCGTCGCTCAGCGACACATGCAGGTCTTCACGGTCCACGGTGACGCCGCGGACCTGGTAAACGTCAACCGTGTTCAGAGTTGGATTGAGCAGGTCGCGATAGATGGCAACCGCGCTGCGCGCATCCGGCGGGGCCGGGTCCGTTTGCGCGGCCGCGGGCACGGCGACGAGGGCCACGAAAACCAGGGCCGCGAAAACCAGGATGGCGAAAACCTGGGCCCCAGGCAGCAGTAGCACCTTCGTTACCGGGGAGCGCAAATCACGATTCATAAGCATGACATAATTGTTCGACGTGCCAAACGTGCGATTGATTATTACATTTTGCTGCTTCGTGGTCTTGGGCCCGCTGGGCCGCGCGGACACCATCGTACTCAAGAACGGCGATCGCATCGTCGCCGATTCTGTGCGCGAAAGTAACGGGCGCGTGACCTACACCATCGGCGACAACACGCTTACCATTCCCAAAACCATTGTCGCCAGAATTGAAGCTGGTCCCGGAGTCACACCTGCCATCCAGCCGCAGCGCGTGATCAGCGAAGAGATTTCTCCGGTCCACCCACAGATGGCCGGAGCCGACGAGCTCACGGCGCGGGTCATCCGCAACAACCAAGTGGACCCCGTGGCGCTGAAGGCCATTGAAGATCAGGGAGTAGCGCAGCAATCGGCCGTGGCCAACTCCATTGCCGCCAACTTTGAAGAGCGGCGCAACAACCTTGCTGCGGCCGCGCGCTATCTGGAAAACTCTTTGCGTTTCCTGCCGGACCATCCTGTGTTGCTGGAAAGTTATGCGTCCGTTCTATTGCAGTTAGGCCGTCCTGCCGAAGCTATGATCTACGCGGAGCGCGCCACCCGCGCCAGCGCGCCCTCGGCGGCGGCTTACGCGCTGCTGGGGCTTGCCTACTATCGCAGTGACCGCAGCCGGGAAGCGCTCGCTGCGTGGCGCAAGTCTTTGCAACTGCGTCCTGACGACCAGGTGCGCCAGTTGATGGAGCGCGTGGAACGCGAGTCGGCTACTGAAGCCAGCTTCCGCCAGCAGGAGAGCAGCCACTTCACCCTGCGCTATGAAGGCGCGCACACCGCTGACGGGCTGCGCCAGCAGGTCCTGGAAACGCTGGAGGCTGATTACCGCGACCTGCAAAACGATCTGGGCGCCACGCCGCGCAACATTTTTGTCTCGCTGTATCCCGACCAGGCTTTTTTTGACGTGACCCAGGCGCCCCTGTGGTCCGCGGCATTGAATGACGGCAAGATTCGTTTGCCCGTCTCCGGCGTGAACAGTGTCACGCCGCAGCTGGCGCGCGTGTTGCGCCATGAGTTGACGCATTCTTTTGTGCAGCACATCACCCACGGCCGCGCGCCGCAGTGGCTCAATGAGGGCATCGCGCAACTGGAGGAAGGGGTCACCACCGCTGCCTATGGCGACCGTCTGGCGGCGCTTTTCAACACCGGACACCAGATTCCGCTCAGCCAGCTCGAAGGGAATTTCTCCAGTTACAGTTCGGCGGAGGCCTCCGTGGCCTACGCGGAAGGATTGGCGGCGGTGGAATACATCCGCGAGACCTTCGGCATGGCGGACCTGGCCCGCATCGTACAGCGCGTGGGTGAAGGCCAGTCCATTGAGTCCGCGTTACGCAGCACCATTCATGCCGGATACTTTGAGCTGGAAAAACAAATCGCCGAATATTTGAAAAGGAAGTATGGAACCTAAGCCTGCCCCTGGCAGCTCTTATCGTCCGGTGCTTCGCCTTTGCGCCGAACAAGTAAATCTCTCGACAACCCCGCGCCAATCAACTTAAATAACTTTCCATACAGGGTCCATCGCAGGCCGCAAATTGTGACCAACAAAACTGGCAAAATGCGAACGCTGCTGCGGACGGCGATTCGTGGCGCCGTCCTGTTAGGCAGCGTGGTAGCCTGCCTGGTCGAATACCTGGTCATGGCGTCGTTGGGCCGGCTCACTCCCCACAACCGCGGGTGGATTCTGGGAAAGTGGTCGGCCAGAGTGCTGCGGCGCATCGGCGTGCAATGGACCGTCACCGGGCAGCCGCCGGCGAGCGGTCTCATCGTGTCCAATCATCTTAGCTATCTGGACATTCTGCTTTTCAGCGCGGTTTCCGGCTGTGCCTTCGTCGCCAAACGTGAAGTGCGCGCCTGGCCGGGCGTGGGATGGATCGCCACCTTGTGCGGCACCATTTATGTTGATCGCTCGCGCCGCGCGGAAACCAATGCCGTCCGCTCGCAGATGGAAGCCGCTCTGGCCGCCGGTCAGCGGCTGGTCCTGTTCCCGGAAGGCACCAGCTATGACGGATCAAAGCTGCTGCCGTTCCACTCGTCGCTGTTTGAGCCGGCGGTGGTTTTGCAGACACCCGTGACCGCCGCTTTCATTCGCTACTCGCTCGCTGACGGTGATGCGGCGACCGACGTCTGCTATTGGGGCGAGATGACGATGCTCCCGCATTTGCTGAAGCTGCTGGCGAAAGAGTCCGTTCAGGCCACGCTCACGTTTGCCCCGCAAGCCATGCGGTTTACTGAACGCAAAGAAGCTGCCCGCCGCATGCAGGAGCAGGTGGAGCAGCTTCGCGAAACTCCAGCGCAACTTCCTGCCTGAGTGCGGCGCGTTCTGCTCGTACAATGCTTCGGTGGCGATTGATGCTGGTGAAGCCGTAATCCGCGAGTTTGCCGATGCTGACGCCGAGCCGGCCGTGCGCGGCTTCCTGCATACTCCGGCAGAACCCAACGGCCATGCTTTGGTCCTGACGCACGGTGCCGGGGCCAACTGCCAATCTCCACTGCTGCGCAAGCTCGCGGACGTATTCGCCGGCGATGGGTTCCTGGTGCTGCGCTGTGACTTGCCGTTTCGACAGAAACGTCCCCATGGGCCGCCTTTTCCCGCCACCGCGGCCCAGGACCGAGCCGGCTTGCAGCGCGCTGTGAGCGTGTTGAGGGAAAAAGCTGCTGGCCAAGTTTTTCTGGGCGGACATTCCTACGGCGGCCGCCAGGCCAGCATGCTGTTGGCGGAAAATCCAGGATTGGCAGCAGGGATCCTGCTGCTTTCCTATCCGTTGCATCCTCCGCGCAAGCCCCAGCAACTTCGCACCCGGCACTTGCCCCAGCTCAAGACGCCCGCGTTGTTCGTCCACGGCGAGCGCGACCCCTTTGGATCAATCGCGGAGATGCAATCAGCCCTCCAGCTTGTTCCCGCGCGCAGCAAGTTGCTGGCGGTTGAACGCGCTGGTCACGATCTGCTGCGCGCAAGCTCATCCCACGCTGCCTCTTCCACAGAGGATCCTTCGAAAGACCTTCCAGGCCGCATCTGCAAAGCGTTTCGGGACTTCTTCGCCGTCTGACCCCGCGAGGTGATCTCCGTCACGGGAGTTGCAGCGCGATCAGCGTATGGTGGGAAGAGGGAGGTCCCGCCATGCAAGGCTCTGAACTGCGCCAGGATCCTGCCACCAAAGAATGGGTGGTCATTGCTCCGGATCGCGCGAAGCGGCCCAATGCTAGCACGGCGCCTCGGAAACAGGTGGTCGCGCCGCCTCCGGCACAGTGTCCTTTCTGTCCGGGCCATGAGTTCATGACGCCGCCTGAGTTGCTGCGTATTCCTGCCGGCCCGGATTGGCAGGTCCGGGTGGTCCCTAACAAGTTCGGGGCCCTGAGTCCGGACGCGGCTCCGGAACGGCATGACGGGTTTTTCCGTACCGTG
>JBGPLR010000277.1:0-5176 GCA_041486545.1 Terriglobia bacterium | reverse complement strand
ACGCAGCCGGCGCCGATGAGCTGGTCAAAGAGAATGTCTGAGATGGGCCCAATCAGCCGCAGATCGCGCTTCTTCTGCCGGATGATCTCATGCCCGGCGGCGAAGGGGATCATCTGTTCCATCTGCAGACCGAGGGCAACGCTCGAGCCGTCAGGGACGTGCTCGGCGATGGCCTGGCGCAGGGTGAGGACTTTGGACATAAGTTTTCGTGAACAGTATATAAGGCAAGCGCTGAACCGCAGAGGACGCGGAGGACGCAGAGAAGTTTTAACAGCTTTGTCTTTCCAAGCCGCAGGCGAGGAATCTGTTTTAGCTAAAGGCTAAGAGCTAACGACTAAGGGCTTGCGCGGGAATAGGGATGTCTCGCTCCGCTCGAGATTTTCATGTTAGCCTTCCGCCATGAAACTTCTGCGCTGGATATTGCTGGTCTTGATCGTCGGGTTGATTGCCGCCCACATGATCGTTCCGGGCATGGTGGAAGACAGCCACAACAAAGTTTTGCGTCCGGGGCCTTACCACGCCTCGCCGCAAGCTGAGGCCCTGCATAAGCAGTTGCTGATTGCCGACCTGCATGCCGACAGCCTGCTATGGGACCGGGACCTGCTCAAGCGCAGCACGCATGGTCATGTGGACATCCCCCGGTTAGGTGAAGCCAACGTGGCGCTGCAGGCCTTTACCCTGGTCACCACCGCTCCGAAAAACTTGAACATTGGCCGCAATTCAGACGACACCGACCAGATCCGCAACGTGATTCTGGCCGAAACCTGGCCTCCGCGCACGTGGAACAGCCCCAAGCAACGCGCGATTTATCAGGCGGAAAGACTGAAGAAGTTTGCAGCCAACTCCGGCGGCAAACTGGTGGTGATTAAGTCACGTGCCGATCTGCAAGACTTCCTGGCCACGCGCCATCCCGGGCAAGTAGCCGGATTTCTGGGAGCAGAAGGCGCGCAGCCACTGGAAGGCGACCTGGCAAACCTTGACGACTTGTACGCTGCCGGCATCCGCATGATGGCCCCAACCCATTTCACTGACACGGCGGTGGGCGGCGCTGCCGCGGGCATGAAGAAAGGCGGCCTGACGGATTTTGGCCGCCGCTGGGTCAAGCTGATGGAATCCAAAAAGATGATTATTGACCTGGCGCACGCGTCGCACGCAACACTGGCCGACGTGACCGCCATGGCCACGCGTCCTGTCCTGGTTTCGCACACCGGGGTGAAAGGAACGTGCGACAACAATCGCAACCTGACGGACGATGAATTGCGGGCCGTGGCCCGCACCGGGGGCGTCATCGGCATCGGCCTCTGGGAGACCGCGACTTGTGGCACGGACGCCCGCGCCACGGCACGCGCCATGGCCTACGCGGCAAAGATTGTCGGCGTGGAACATGTGGCTCTGGGGTCAGATAATGACGGCGGCACCAACGAGCCGTTTGACGTCACCGGGCTGGTGCTGGTCACCGAAGCACTGCTGGCAGAAGGCTTTTCCGAACAGGACATCCGGCTGATTATGGGCGGCAATGTGCTGCGCCTCCTGTTCCAGACGCTTCCTTATTAGCTGGCAGCGCTCCCCTTGCTTCGCCATCACCCCGGCGATGTGACCTTGGTGTTCCCCGCAGGCAAGTTGGCCGCTGGACGCTCCTCGCGTCATCCGCTAGAATCGCCTTTCGCGACGGCTTTCACGCGCTTCCAGGAGTCAGACACGCTATGGCACTGATCCAGTTCACGCGCAATCACACCGACCACTCCACGGACAAAGGCTTCCAGTTCGAATTCTTTTGCGACCGCTGCGGCAACGGCTTTATGAGCGAGTTTCAGTCCTCGGCGGCTGGCATGGCCGCCAGCGCCCTGCAAACCGCCGGAAATCTTTTTGGCGGCATTCTGGGGCGCGCCAGTTCCAGCGCCTACGAAATTGAGCGCGCCGTCCAGGGCCCGGCGCATGACAAGGCCTTCCGCGCGGCGATTGAAGAAGCCAAGCCCAATTTCCGCCAGTGTCCCAAGTGCACCAAGTGGGTATGCCAGGCTTCTTGTTGGAATGCGAAAAGGTCGCTGTGCTATGAGTGCGCGCCCGACGTGGAAACCGAACTGGCTTCTGCCCAGGCCCAGACCACCGTCGAACAAATGAAGCAGAAAGTCCAGCAGCAGGACTTGACCAAAGACCTGGACGTGACCAGCGAAGCCGCGGCGCTTTGCCCGGCATGTGGCGCGCGTACACAAGGCGCAAAGTTCTGTCCGGAATGCGGCAAGCCGTTGCGCCCGAAGAACGAGTGCTCCAAGTGCGGGACCAAGTTTGAGGCTGGGACCAAGTTCTGTCCGGAGTGCGGCAACAAGGTCGGTTGACCAGGGTCCGGCGGACAATTCCCATGGCCGACTTCAGCGGCAAATTCCAATATCTCGCGGCAGGCGGCGCGGTTTCGCAAGAAGGCGCTTGCCGTGTGCAATTCAACCGGCAAACCTTCACGCTGACTCCTGAGTCCGGAGCGCCCATCGTCTGCGATCTTGGCGACGTGGACTCGCTCGTCGCCGCCGACTGGGAAATCAAGCTGCCGCTTTACACCGGCAATGCCATCCTTCTGCGCCAGTTCGGCAAGGCCTATGAAACTCTGAGTCACGACCTGCTGGAAGCTTTCCGTCAGCGCGCGCTGGAGTGTCTGCTGCTGGAAGATCTGGAAGAGGTCGCGCGCTTCGATGGAACCTTTGATCTGGCTGTCCCCGGCGCGCCGCCGCGTTCGGGACCGGCCGAGTTTCGGCTCTTCAAGAGCAATTTGGCCGTGTTGCCCGCTGCATCGCAAGGCTTCCAGTGGCGGTTGGCTGATGTGGATGCAGTGAGCTTTGATTCGGCGAAGTATGAGGTCACGCTCCAGGCCGGGACGGACATTCTCAAGGCCGGCAAGCTGGCCAAACGCACGGAAGAATTCAGCTCCAAGGTGAAGGACGGCATCAACGTCCTGGCGACGCAAAGCGCGCAGGCGCTGCACGCGGCATTTCCGTTTCTGGATCCTGATCAGCTGCAGGCCGCAGCCAACATTCTTCGCGAGGGCAGCTCCGCGCCTGTAACCAAACTGGCGGTCATCAACTCTAAGCTTCCGGCGGCGCTGGCCGCCAACGCCGTGGACAAAGACTTGAAACCTTATTATGACGACCTGCTGGCCCGGACCGCCAAAGATGCTCTGTACGCGGGGTTCAAGCTGATTCGCGCGGAAGATGGCACAACGTCGCAAAACGGCGGAGGTGCGAGGAGAGACTCCAGCGAGTCGCCAGAACCCGAGAATGCGACCAGCGCAGCGCAGGCCGTTGGCGAAGATGACGCTGTCCCCGACGCCGACGACGCCGCCCCGCAGACGCTCTATTGGTTTTTCTTTCCGCTGGCTGCGAAGGCCGGTTCGGCGGAGCTTGCAAATGTGGTGGCGTGGGAAGCCAGCTCGCGCTCCGGACGCGCGACCTATTTCTTTCGCATGCTGGACCCATCACAGGCAGATGCGCTTCGCGATTCCGCGCGCTCCGCGGCAGCGGTGGACGGGGCCGTCCACCGCCTCAACCGGGTGCTCGGCATGCTGAACTTTCGCCGTCGCCCTATCTATCTTTCGGACGACGAGTTGGAACGCGATCCTGAATTTCATCGTTACGCAATCGCGGCCCGGCGCACTCCGGAGTTGCGCGAAGTCCGCGCGGCATTCCTGGGCCGGGCCATCCATTCATCCCATGACGCCTGGCAGACGCAAGTTGCGGCCATCTTGGCGAAAGCGGGCCTGTAAGTTGTAAACTCATCTGCGTCGCGGTGCAGCCGCCGCGGCGAACTATCTCAAGGAGATCCTGCGTGAAAAAATTTATCTTCGGGCTGATTCTTGGTTTGCTGATTCCGGCCGTGGCCGGCTACTGTTACCTGGCATTCGGCTTCGCGCCCATCGCCACGTCCGCCAAGCCCATGCCGTTTGAGAAAACCGCGGCGAACATGATCCTGCGCGCGCACATGAAGAAGGAAGCGCCGCAGAAGGACCCGCCGGTCCAGGCCGATGAAACCAACCTTTCGCAAGGCGCCGTGATCTACAACGAGAACTGCGCCTTCTGCCATGGCCTGCCCGACCTGCCCGCCACCAAGGCCGCTAAAGGAATGTTCCCGCTGCCCCCGCAGCTCTTCAGCCATGACGAAATGGTCACCGACGATCCCGTGGGCAAGATCTACTGGAAGGTGAAAAACGGCATCCGCATGACCGGTATGCCGGGCTTTGGCGAAATGCTGACCGAGGCGCAGATGTGGCAGGTAAGCCTGCTGCTCAAGAATGCCGACAAAATTTCACCCGGAGTGAAAGGATCGTTGGGAAGGCCCGTGGTGGTGCAGACGCCGGCAGCGTCGGCGGCAGATGCAGATCACGACAAACACCACCACGACCATCACGATCACTGATTGCTTAGGGTGCTCGCGCACTGGATCAAATACTGGCTGAAATAGAAAAGGAAAACGCGGCTGCCGGCTTTTGCAAAGCGGCAGCCGTAGTTGTCTCTTAGAGCTTCTCGAAGAATTCGCAAGCGGAGCACGAGATGAAGATGCCGCCGGGCGTGTTGCGCTCCCGGTCCTTCACCCGCTTGACGATGCGGGTGGGCTTGCCGCACTTGGGACAGTCTGTGCTCTTGGATGTGTCCATGATCTTCTTGCGATCTGCCGTTTTGGCGATCTTGGCCATTGTCTTAATACGCTCCTGGTTGATTGAATTTCAATTTTAGCATCATCCTGGCGCCGCGCTCCAAACCAGCTGCCCTGTCCCGCCAGCGCGCCTTGCAGCACTTCGTCGGCTACTGGTTTTTCCGTCCTTAAGCAAATATAACCAAAGCATGGCAAACCCAACCGCGGAGCCTAACGCTCCCGCGCATGAATATGCCGGCCGCCTCAGCCGCCATGAGGCGGAGACCCGCGCTTTGCAGCGCAGACATGAGCAGATGGGCTACGCCCGGTTGGCTGTGTTCGTCCTGATTGCCGCTCTGGTCTGGAAGATCGCCCGCGATGGCTCACCTTCTTTTTATTGGGTCCTTGCCCCAGTGTCCGCGTTTGTCTTTCTGGGCGTGTGGCATCGGCGGATTCTGCAAGCCAAAGACCGTGCCGCTCGCGCCGTCGCCATGTACCAGCGCGGGCAGGCGCGCATGGAAGACCGCTGGATGGGACAGGGTGAAACCGGAGAGCAGTT
>JBGPLR010000276.1:0-5213 GCA_041486545.1 Terriglobia bacterium | reverse complement strand
GGAGCACTGCCACAACACCGAGCACGAAGACAACGCCATGCTCATGCGCTGGGAGATCAACAATGCAGGCGGCGTGTTCCTGAACCCGCTGCCGACTCCGATCCCCCGGCCGACCGGGGTGACGTTCCAAACACCGGACGACATTCTCACGAATGCGTTCTGACCAACCCCGGCGCGCGCCATCGGTGCGGGCGCCGGGCCGTTAGATGTAAGACACAAGAACTGACCCGACCTGGCGGTCTCGTTTCCGCGCTGCGATGGCATAGGGGCCGCCGGGGTCGAGCACCTGAGCTTCTTGAGGGACAAGGGGGGATCCATCATGCTTCGCAAGAATTTGGCAGCTGTCATAGGCTCTTCAGCATTGCTGGTGGGGATGGCAACGGTTCTCTTCGTGCGCCCTGCCTTAGCCGGCCGTCTGCCGGCTGACCGTTTCCCCAACATCGAACTCACCACCCAGGACGGGAAAAAAGTTCATTTTTACGACGATCTGATCAAAGACAAGATCGTGGCCATTAACTTGATCTACACCCATTGCGAGTATTCCTGCCCGCTCGAAACCGCGCGACTGGTGCAGGTGCAGAAGTTGCTTGGCGATCGCGTTGGAAAAGATATCTTTTTCTATTCCATCAGCATTGATCCCAAGCGCGACACGCCCGAAGCCCTGAAGGAGTACGCCGAGAAATACCACGTTGGCCCAGGATGGCTGTTTCTCACCGGCAAGAAGGACGAGATTGATTTCCTCAGCAAAAGACTCGGCCTTTACTCCGATCCGGCCCGCAGCCTGGATGGGCACACGCCACATCTGCTGATCGGGAATGAGCCCATGGGCCAGTGGATGCGCAACTCCGCGCTCGACAACCCGCGTTTCCTTTCGCAGATGCTCGGTGAATTCATTGACAACTACAAAAACGCAAAGCTGACCCAGCCGGCCGCCCCCGCCCAGGCGGCAAAGCTCAACTTTGACAAAGGACAGTACCTCTACACCCGGCAGTGCGCTCCCTGCCACACCATCGGCAACGGCGACAAGATCGGGCCGGACCTGCTGGGTGTGGCCAATGTGCGCAACCGCGATTGGCTGGTACAGAAACTCCTGAAACCCGACCAGATGCTGGCTGACAAAGATCCCATCACCTTGGCGCTGAACGAAAAATATAAGAACGTCAAAATGCCCAACCTGCGCTTGAGCGACGAGGAAATCAATGTCCTGATCGGATACATGGTGTCACAGACCTCCGCACACGACCGCGAGGCGGCAGCGGCAAGAACGGGTGGCGGCGCAAGCGCGCAGCCTCAACCAAAATAAGGGACTCCGGCAACCTGACATGTATTGGCCTGCATTTGAATTTGATTACCGCCTTGATTTTGCCCGGCTCATGCCGCACATCGCGGCCATTGAGTCCTACGGCCAGGCTGCTTTCACGCTTGTTCTTCCGCCGCAATGGCGGGAACAGCCGGCAGCGCCCGATTCAAATTCGCCTCAAGACCTCAAGGCTGTCCATCTGGCCAAGGCCCGCGCCTGGGTGATCGAGCGTTTTGCCACGGCCAACGCTCCACTTTCCCTGGACGATCTGCTGACCTTGCACCGCATCGCCGCAGACCCAACCAACCCGGAGAGCATGCCCGGCACTTTGCGGACCTTACCGGTTCGGGTGGGGCGTCGCGAAGTGGGTGGGTTGCATCTGGGAGCCCCGCCGGAGAGGCTGGCGGGCTTGATGGAGCAGTACGTTCAATTCATCAACAGCAAAGATTCGCTCAGCTTGCATCCGGTGGTCCGGGCGCTGGTGGCCCACTTTTTTCTGGTGACCATCCATCCGTTTGGCGATGCCAATGGGAGAGTCGCTCGACTGCTCACCGCAGGACTTCTTTCCCAGCGCGGCTACAACGTGCACGGCGGGTTTTATGCTCTTTCCGTCTACTTCTACCAGAACGACATCGAGTATCACACTCTTCTTCACCGCTGCTGGCTGCTTCCGCTCCCCTTTGATCTCACGGAGTTCACTGCATTTGGGATCGAAGGCTTTGTGCTGGAGATGAAAAGCATTGACAGCTTCCTGAAAATGAAGGTCAAGCGGACGGTTGACCGCGAAATGCTGCCGCTGCCCTTCAAGAAGAAGGCGATGGCCCTGCGACGCCAACTTTATCGGTGAAGGTAGAACAAGCCGCGGTCCATCTGCGATTCGCAATCGCGGAATGCTTCGTCCAGGTTTTGCAGCAGATCGGTCGCCAGCACAGTGTTTTCATGGAGCATATCGCGGCAAAGATCGCCGGTGAGCCCGTGCAGGTAAACAGCCGCGGCAACGTGGACGTCGTGAAGAAAAGCGGAGGTGTTGTCCGCGTGTCTGGCCAGCGCCGCCGCAATCATGCCGGAGAGCACGTCACCCGAGCCGCCCTTGGCCATTGCGGAATTACCGGTCATGTTGATCCACGTTTCGCCGGATGCCCCCGCCACCACCGTTCTCCATCCTTTCAGCGCCACGCATGCCCCCGTTTCTTGTGCCATGCGCCTGGCCGCTGCCCGCCTGTCTGCTTGAATTTCCTTGGTGGAAACTCCCAGCAATCGAGCGGCTTCTCCAGGATGAGGAGTCAGGACCCGCAACGGGGATTCGCCGCGCGGCTTGAGGTCATTGCAATGTCCGGCAAACGCATTCAAGCCGTCGGCATCAAGCACCAGGGGCAGCGGGCAATGCGTCACCAGCCGGCGCACAAATTCTGCCGTCTGCTCATTTCTTGAGAGTCCGGGGCCGAGAACAACAACGGTTTTGCCGGACAGCAGGGTCTCTATTTTTTCGCTCGCTTCCGTGGCGATGGCTCCTTCCACGGTTTCCGGCAGGTCCTCGGTCATCAACTCCGGGGCAAAGCCGGAGACCGTTGCCTGAATCGAGCGCGGACACGCAACAGTGACTAAGCCCGCGCCGGTACGCAACGCTGCGATTCCCGCCAGGGCCGCAGCGCCCGCCTTGCCTCGCGAGCCGGCAATCACCAGCACATGTCCACACTGGCCTTTGTGCGCGTCATCCGGCCGCGGCGGAAAGGCGATCGCCACTTCCTGTCCGGTGATCACGCTCAATCCGGTTTGGTTGGACACAAGACTTGGTTGCACGCCGAGTTCACTCACGGCAATTGGCCCGGAGGCAGGCCCGGCAAAAACGTGGGCCGGTTTGGGCGCTACAAAGGTGATGATCCCGTGGGCAAAGACCACGTCCTGATTGCGCTCGTGGAGCGGCGTGGCGCTGTCAGGATCAAGTCCTGAGGGCAAATCCACAGACACCACGATTCCGGATGCGGCATTGATGGCCTCGACTGCTTTTCGGGCTAGGCTCTGCAGCGGAGGCTTGAACCCGCGACCAGCCACGGCGTCAATGATCAAGTCAGCTTCCAGCGCCGCCCGCGCAGCGTCCGTTTCGAAGCCCGTGTCGCCGGCGATCCAGATCGGCTCGGCTTCCATGCGGGAACAGGCGGCCGCCGCGTCCGGCGCCAGCTCATCCAGTCCTTTGGCCAGGACGATGACCGAAACACTGGCGGCAACTCTCCGCAGGGCCTCGGCTGCTACCAGTCCGTCGCCGCAGTTGGCACTTGGGCCGCAGACCACGCACACGCGCGCGAACTTGAACTGCGACAGACAAAACTGGGCGATGGCGTAGCCGGCCCGCTGCATGAGAACCAGCGTAGAAACGCCGGGACGGCTAATCGCCTGGAGTTCGGCTTGGTGAACTTCCTCGCAACTGAGAATCCGCATGAGTGAGGTTACAGTTTACCGCGAGACTTCCGCGCTGATGTTCTCTTTCGTTGCCGGCGGCGCGGGTTCCTGCGGTCCCAGCGAAGGCCTGATGCCCCAGATATCCCGCGCGTACTCGCGGATCGTGCGGTCGCTGGAGAAATATCCTACGCGGGCCACGTTGAGGATGGCTTTGGTGGCCCACGCGGCCGCGTCCTGGTAATCGGCGTCGGCGCGGGCGCTGGCTTCGAGATATGAAGGCAGGTCAGCCATGAGGAAGTAGCGGTCGCCGCGGTCCAGGATTTCGTCCACGATCCAGCGGAACAGGCCGCTTTCGCCCGGACAGAAACGGTCGGACGACAGGCTTTCCATCACGCGGCGCAGGCCGGGATTCACGTTGCAGAGTTCGCGCGGATTGTAATTGCCGTGCTCGCGGTACCAGTGGACGTCGTACGGCGTGAGCCCAAAAGTATAGATGTTGGCCGCGCCTACTTCGTCCTTGATCTCAATGTTGGCTCCGTCCAGCGTGCCCAGGGTGAGCGCGCCGTTCATGGCCAGCTTCATGTTGCCGGTGCCGGAAGCTTCCATACCGGCGGTGGAAATCTGCTGGCTGAGGTCGGCTGCCGGGATGATGACTTCCGCCAGCGACACGCGGTAGTCCGGCACAAACACCACTTTGATGAACTGGTTGGCGCGCGAGTCCTGGTTGACGACGGCCGCCACGTTGCAGATGAGCTTGATGATCTGCTTGGCCGCCCAGTAGCCGGGTGCGGCCTTGCCGGCGAAGATGTAAGTCCGGGGGATTTTGGGCGACGCCCCGTCTTCCACCACGGCAAGATACTGGTGGATGACGCGCATCACGTTCAACAACTGTCGCTTGTACTCATGAATGCGCTTCACGTGGACGTCAAACACGGATGCCGGATCGATGGCGACGGCGGTGCTGCTCAGGACTTCACGCGCCAGCTTCTCTTTGTTATGCCGCTTGATCTCCATGAACTCGTGCTGGAAGCCGGCGTCAGCGGAATATTTTTCCAGGCCGCGCGCCTGTTCCAGATCGGTGATCCAGCTTTCGCCTACGGCGCTGGTCAGCAGTTTGGCCAGTCCGGGATTGGCTTTGAGCAGCCAGCGTCGCGGCGCCACACCGTTGGTCTTATTGCTGAAGCGTTCCGGCCACAGCGCCACAAAGTCCGGCAGGAGCGAGGTCTTGAGCAACTCTGTGTGCAGCTTGGAAACGCCGTTCACGGCGTGGCTGCCGACGATGGCCAGGTTGGCCATGCGGACTTGCTTGTCCGGGCCTTCTTCAATAATGGACATGCGGCTCTGCCGCTCCATATCGCCCGGCCATGAGCGTTCCACGGTGCGCAGAAACTGGTGGTTGATGCCGTAGATGATTTCCATGTGCCGCGGCAACACGCGCTCCAGCAGCGACACCGGCCAGCGCTCCAGCGCCTCGGGCAGCAGAGTATGGTTGGTGTAACCCAGCGTGGCTTGGGTG
>JBGPLR010000275.1:0-5220 GCA_041486545.1 Terriglobia bacterium | reverse complement strand
CTCCTGCTGCAAGGCATCGCCCACTACGATCCGCGCGACTTCTATTGCCAGAAGTTTGCGCCCGTGTACTTCCCTTCCGCCATCGAAGAAGATTGCTCCGCTCTGCGGCTGGCCGCACCAAATGAGTTTTGGAAGGACCTTGACCCGGAAGTCCAGCACGCCGCGGACGCTGCGCTGGCTTTGCTCAGCAGGATGACTGCCGGCATGCAGGAGATCAGCCTGCCCACGGACATGGACCGCACCGTGGTCCGCTGCGAGCCTTTTGTCTATCACCAGCGGTATCTGCCGGCGCACGAGAAAGAGTACGATCCTGAAACCTTGAAGCGCATTCGCAGCGGCGCCGACGTTACCGCCTCCGATTACGTTGAGAAGTACCGTGACCTGCTGCGCCAGCGGCGCGAGATCCTCACCGTCTTTGAGCATGCCGACCTCATCGTTACGCCTACTGCGCCCGTGCTGGCGCCGTCGCTCGCGGAGTTGCAGTCTGCCCCGCCTGATTTGCGCAGCAAAGAGTTGCTGATGCTGCGCAACACGCGGCCCTTCAACGTGTACGGACTCCCGGCAGTCTCGGTTTGCTGCGGGTTCTCCCAGTCCGGGTTGCCGATTGGCTTGCAGATCGCCGGAGCGCCCGGAAGCGAAGGCGTGGTCCTGGCGCTGGCGCGCGCGTATGAAAAGCAGACCGAGTGGCACAAGGCCCGTCCGGCCTTGGCCGAATAGAAGCGTCACCACCCAATGGAACTAAATCAGGATGTTACAATTGTGCCCATCAACTCTGATGAAAACGCAATGCAGCTAGCCGCCCTGAAGAGCAGTCGTTACGATGTCACGCCCGATCCGGAAGACTTCATCCGCAACAGGCTTTTTGTGGACGAAGCAAAGAAATATCCGCGCGTGCTGGAATGTGGCTGCTCCAACGGCTTCCTTTCCCGGCTCATCGCCGCCGGCGGCTCCCGTGTGGTGGGCCTGGAGATTGATCCTGAGGCCGCGGAAGAAGCCCGCCGCTCCTGCGCCCGCGTCCTGTCCATTGACCTGAACGACAGCGGTTGGACCAAAAGCGTTGGCGAGCAATTTGATCTGGTCACCTTTGGCGACGTCCTGGAACATCTGGTTGATCCGCAGGCCGTTCTTCGCCAGGCGCAGCAACTCCTGGCTCCCGGTGGCCGCGTATTGATTTGTCTCCCCAACATTGCCTTCTGGACTATGCGCATTAAACTGCTGTTAGGAAGGTGGGAGTACCAGAGCATGGGACTTCTGGACTATACGCACCTTCGTTTTTTTACCTATGACACCGCTCGCAAGATGATCCAGGCTGCTGGGTTCAATGTTCTCCGTTTCGACCCGATCCTCGGTGACAGGTTCACCAAGCATTTTCGTCCTGTCTGGCAGCGGATGGGCGATGCGTTTCCTAACCTCTTGGCATTTCAAATGTTGTTCCTGGTTGAGCCAACCAGTGAAACCCATGAATCCCGGCACGCCTGATCCTTCAGCGTCATTGCCTGACCGCGCGACAGTTCTGAAAGTATGCGCTGTGATGGTCACCTACAATCCTGACTCGTCGCTGGAGCAGAACATCCGTGCCTTGCTTCCCCACGTGGACAAGCTCATCGTGGTAGATAACGGTTCAGAGCCGCATGCCCGTTGGGACATCCGGGAACTTGCTTCCGCCTGTGACTTTGGCTGCATTTGGAACAGAGAAAACATGGGGCTGGCCGCCGCGTTGAACAGTGGCATCCGCCAAGCCCTTGAAAGCGGCGATTACACCTGGATCGCCACCTTCGACCACGACACCCACGTCCTGCCCGGGTTCCGCGACGCCATGCTCAAGGCTTACCTCGCCTGCCCCTACAGCGACCGGGTTGGCCTCATCGGCCCCCACCACGTTTTGATTCCAGAGGACGCTTCGGTGCGAGATGTGCCTGGCGAGGCCAGTCCTGCGTTCCGGGAATTGACCGTCGCCATGCAGTCAGGCAGCTTTTTGAGCGCTGAGGCATTGCGCAAAGTCGGATTGCTTGATGAAGCGTTCTTTATTGACTATGTGGATTTCGAATATTGCCTGCGCCTGCGCAAGCGCGGCTTCCGGATCGTTGAAGCCACCAACGCAATTCTCGGCCACCGGCTGGGAGAGCCTTCGCAACACACCTATCTGGGAAAGACCACAATGGTCTACAGTCACAGCCCGGTCCGGCGTTATTATGCTGCACGAAACCGGCTGCGGATGTACCCGCGCTATCTGTTTTCCGATCCCGTATGGATTTGCCACGATGCCTGGTCCTGGTTCAAGGAAGTGATCAAGCTGCTGCTTTTCGAGCAGGACCGCAAACAGAAGCTGGCCTACATTGCACGGGGCGTCTGGGACGCCCTTCGAGGACGATCCGGTGGCCTTGCGCCGAACTAACGGCGTTTATTCCCGTGGAAACATGCTGAGGTGAATCGCGTATAATTTGCGGCGCGATGCCGTTGTCCAAAATTGCGCAAGCGTTCAATCGGTTCAACCCCATCTATGCCGCCGCCAAGCGCTACTACCATCTCTGGTATTACAACAATCTGGTGTGGACGCAGACTTCCTGGATGGGTGTTCAGACCTACAAGTCCCCGATGGACATGTGGAATTACCAGGAGATATTGGTTTCATTGCGGCCCTCGGTGATCATTGAATTTGGCACCTGGCACGGAGGATCAGCGCTCTTCTTTTCAGCTGTGATGCGGCAGATCGGGACGCCTTTCGTGGTCATTTCCGTGGATATTGCTCAAGACCACGTCTCAGACAGGACAAAGTCCGACCCCAACATACGTCTGTTGACTATGTCATCAGACCGGGAGGACGTACAGCGGGCCATCGAGCAAGTGAGGCATGACCATCCCGGCCCGGCATTCGCCATTCTTGACAGCGACCACTCCAAGAAGCACGTGCTGAGCGAAATGATCAATCTTCGCAATGTACTTGTTTCGGGGGACTACTTGATCGTGGAAGACTCCAATGTCAATGGCCATCCCGTCCTGAGGTCTTTTGGCCCGGGACCCTTCGAAGCCATTCAGGAATACTTCCGCAGCTTCCCCGACGACTACGAGCACGATTTTGAGCGGGAACACAAGTTCGGATTCTCGTTTGCACCCCAGGGCTTTCTGCGCAGGCGTTAGCGGGAAGAGCCGTCTCGCCGCCCCTTCTATCCACAAAAAATAGGTCAGGCCCTCCACGGGCCCGACCTATGCACATCAAGACGGCTATCGCCTGCAGGCTATTGCGGAGGAATTGTGCCGCTAGGCGCCCCGTTGGTGCCGTTGAAGTTGTTGGAGAAGGAGAGAATCGATCCGTTGGTGGAAACGAATATCCCATGGGCAACGTTTCCGTAGATTGATGTTGCTGCCATACGAATTGTCGCTGTACCCACGCCACCGCCAGAGAATATCCCGGTGTCAGTGTTATTGGATGCCGTCGAGTTATGGATATCGAGCTCCGCTGTCCCGGAGGCTGGTTGCGCAACAAGGCCGAACGTATTCAGAGATGCCGAACTGTTGGTCACGACGATCTTGCTGTTGCTTCCCGCCAGAACTCCGAAATTGTTCAGCTCGAAGTGCGAGCCATCTATGCTCACAGTGGTAAGAGCTGTGGACACCACTGAAAGTCCGTGCCCGGTGTTGTTGGTCACGTCCGTGTTCGTAACCCACACCCGCGCACTTGCGGCAGTAACGTTGATTCCGTTCTGGGTGAAGCCGAAGACCACGCAGTTTTCAACCCCCAGCGCCTTGCCGGTGTTGAACTGGATCCCGTTAAGGCCCGATGAGATTCCGTTGATGCGCAAATTTCTCAGGATAACTACGTCGCTGGGTCCGGCCTGGACCACGATTCCATTGGTTCCGCTGACCAGCACGGAGGCAACCTGGCCGCCGCCGCCGTCAATGGTGATGGCTTTGGTGATGGTCACCGCGCCGAACCCGCCGGGATCGAGCGCGTCAATTTCGCCACCGGCCGCGGTCTTGGAGATCGCGCCGGCAAACGTCTTGCAGGGGGCGGTTCTGCTACAGGGGTTCACGTCGTCACCGACACCTGATACCCAGGTCCGGGATGCCTGGGCGCACATCATCGTACTTCCTACCAGAACGACGAGCAAAGCTTGCAACAGGTTCATCTTTCTCATTTTTCACGTTCCTTTCAATTTTGACCGCAACGCATTGGGACTTGCTTGAGCGGCATCTTGCGCCACTGGGAAGACCGTGCGGAGCACGATTGAACCCAAGAGGAAAGCTCTCGCGTTCATTCGCTTTGGAACCACTCTCACCGATCTCGTCGCGTCAACGTTCACGCGACCACAATGGCAGCCGCGACATCACTGAGTAGACTTTCTTACCAAGGGGATAGATTAACTTCCCCTAAGGTAAACGATCATACCCGCGAAATCCCTGACCAGGGTCCCTAATTGCCACCAAAAGGAACCCGGGAGACCCGTTTTGGAATCGGCTGAGACTGGCCTATTACATGAGATAGCTGACGGAATTTGCCGAACAGGTGTAACCTGCTTGCTTTTCAGTTGAATGCAGATAAAACGGGCAAAAGAAAGGATTGGTAGCGCTACCGGGAATCGAACCCGGGTTTTAAGATTGAGAATCTCACGTCCTAACCCCTAGACGATAGCGCCACAAGTTTTTAGTGGACGAAGAAAAGTATACCAAAGGGATTTCGTCGTGCGAAGCCGCCGGCACACTCGCTGCTGATCCTCGCCGGCGGAGTGTTCGCGCCGTCCGTCGCTGAGCGTCGCCTTAATCCCTTTGGCTGGCGCGCCGGTCACGTTACTACCGTACCCGCCAAGTCACGTATTTTTTGCGCTGCGCGCTCCCCAACGCGCGCGGTATTCTCTATAATTTCTGCTGACAGTTCGCCCACTCCGTCGCATCATAAATTTTTGTAGAAAGGGCAGGGCAACAAGCTGTATGTCAATCAAGAATTCGGGCGCCTTCCGGAAGAATGCTTCCCCGGGAAAATCCAAGGGACAAACCAAGACCGTTACCCCGATCAACGCGGGAACGTCCAGCAACTACAACTTGACGCAAATATATCCTGAAATCCTTGATGAAGTCCGCGTGCGGGCCTATGAGCTCTACGAACAACGCGGCCGCCACGATGGCGGTGACCGGGATGACTGGTTCCAGGCGGAAGAGGAAATCCTTTCCCGCTATCAAAAGGTGAAAAGCGCTTAGCGCCATTATGAAACAGGCTCTCCTGTT
>JBGPLR010000274.1:0-5223 GCA_041486545.1 Terriglobia bacterium | reverse complement strand
GTTGATCTCGCGCTGGCCGCCGGGGTGCTGGAACTTCCACATCCATTGCTTGCCTACGCCGTAAATCTCCAGCGCGTTTTGCGGCGGGTTCTGAATTTGATAATAGAGCCATGCGCCCCACACAAAAATCACCATGGAGATGGCCAGCGGAATCGCCGTCCAGGTAATCTCCAGCAAGGTTGAGCCGTGGATCTGTTCCGCCTGGCGTTCCGGTGTTTTCCTGTATTTGATGATGAAAAAAATGATCATCAAGGCAATGAGCAGGGAGAAAAACGTGGTGATCAGCACCAGGAACAGGTAGAAGTAGTCCACCTGGGCGGCGATGCTTGAGGCCTGCTCCGGAAATAATGGCAGTTTGAAGTCCATCTAATCGGCTGTCCTAGTCTTGAAACGGTTCTGCGCGGCGGCGCGCGAATCACGGCGGAACATGATGATCACAAATCCGCCCAGCAACAGCACTGTCGCCAAAGCACTCATCCTCATGATGTTTAAAATCGCGGCGCCGTACTTCCCTTTGGCCGGATCGTAGTGGTAGCAGTACAGCAGCACCTGGTCCACCACGTTTCCAATCTTGCCTTTGGAAGCCTCAATCAGCCCCAACTGCAGATCGCGCGGCGCGTATTCAATGCCGTAGTAGTACTGCGCTACGCGGCCGTCCGGCGTGAGCAGCATGATGCCGCTGGCGTGCGCAAACTGCTGGATCTCCGGGTCCCATTGGTAGCGGAAACCGACCGCGCCGGCCAGCGCGGCAATCTGTTCTTTGCTGCCGGTCAAAAAGTGCCAGCCTTGCTCCGCGCCCTGGCGACGGTAGCGCCGCACATAGCTGCTCTTGTTAGCGGCGGCGTCCTTCGCGGTATCGCGCGGATCAAAACTCACCGTCACCACTTCAAAATCCCGGCCTACGTTGAAGCGGACAATCCCGTTCAGCGCGCCCGTCAGTCCGCTCAGCACTTGCGAGCACAGCATGGGGCATTGGTAGTAAACCAGCGACAAGATCACCGGCTTGCTGCCGAAATATTTGCCCAGCTTCACCTGCTGACCGTGTTCGTCAGTGAACGTTAGGTCCAGCGGGACCTGCTGGTTCAGCCTTTGCTCGATTCCCACTTGATCGAAGATGGCCAGCTTCTGGTTCGTTCCACCCTCGCCCGGGTTGACGATGGGCGCAGCCGCCTGGGCTCCTGCAGCCACGCTCACGAGCGCGGCCGCGAAAACTGCCGCAGCCAGGTTCCGAATTGTGTTTCTAAACTTCATTTGCTTCTCAACTTCTTTGCTAGACATCTTCTTGCTCAACATCTTCGTGCTGAACTTCTTATTTCTTGGCCGTACTCTGCATGGGGACCATGGGTACCGCGGTGGGAAGCGTTGGCGGCTGCCACGGCCCGCTTACCGCCGGAAGCCCTTTCTCAACAATCTTCTTCATGGCCTGGTCCACCGGAATATGAATGTTGCCGTTGGCGTCTTTGCCGGTGCTCTTGAGCCACTCGTCTTCCGAGTCGCGAAAGATCTTCATGTCGTGCTCGTCGTCATACTGCAAGCGAGGCCGGGGGAAAGTCCGGCTCAATTGCTCTTCCATCTGGCGGCGGTCTTTGCCCTGTCCGTACCATTCCGGAGTGATCGCGGCTCCTTCCGCTTTGGCTGCTTCCTCCGCGCCCGCTTTGGCGCCGCTGCGCTGGTTTTGCAGCTGCTTCTCCATCGGGGTCATGGGCATGGTCTTGGCGACCTGCTTTTCCTGGAACCACTGCAACCCGTGGTAGAAAAAATACATGGAGACAAAAGCCAGTATGCCGGAGACCAGCATGAACACGCCGAACCACACGATTCCTTTCATGCTCAGGTCGGTCTCTTCGTGGCCTTCCTTCAAGTGCGCGCCGGATTGAGGCTGCTTGTTATCCATGTTGTTTCGCTTCCATCATCCCCGCAAAATCAGGATCGTTCACCGGCATGATCGCGCGCCGGCCCAGTTGCCAGTAAAAGAAAAACAGCCAGATGCCGCCCATGGCGATAGGACACAGCACGTACATCAGACCGTCTGTCAGGTGGAAACCCGTAAGCCCCTGAGCGTTTTTGCCGTAGCCCTGGTAAAAGTTGGGCGCGGTCAGCCAGAACAGGTCCACCATGCGCATGAACATCACGAACAGCGCAATCTTTACCACGCGGCCGGTGGAGCGCTTGGTGTTGCGCGAGAGCAGCAGAGCAAAGGGAAACACAAAGTGGGCAAAGATCAGGATGGTCCCGAAATATTGCCATCCGCTGTTCAGCCGGTTCAGGTACCAGCTAATCTCGCTCTGCAGGTTGCCGGACCAGATAATGATCCACTGCGAAAACGAGAGATAGGCCCACAGCACGACAAAAGCAAACATCAGCTTGCCGAAGTCGTGCAGGTATTCGGCCTTGAAAATCTTGGACATGGGCTCAATCGGTGACAGCTTCACCAGCAGCCAGATGGTGAAACAGAACGTGGTCAGCACCTGTCCCACCATGAACAGCATGCCCCATACCGTGGACCACCACTTGGGGTCCAGCGACATGGTCAGGTCAATGGAGAGGAAGGTGACGGCCGCGCCGTAAAAGACGATGCCGAAGCCGCTCAGGTTCTGTATTCTGACAAACTTCTGCGGCGTGGTCTGCCCGGCTTCTTCCTTGTCCGCCCAGCGGCGCAGGACCCACAGGATCAGCATCCAGATAGCGAAGATCACCAGCCCGCGCACCCAGAACCCAGTGGCGTTCAGGTAGAACCTGACTTTTTCCTCGCCCAGCGCGGCAACGGCCTGTTCGCGCGACATCTGCGCCCAGGGATAGAGCTTCTTTATCCCGAAAGCGATGGGCAGCCAGAAGGCAACCATCAGCCAAAGGTTGCTCGCCGCGGCTTCCCATATGCGGCGGCCCAGGCGGCCCCAGTTGCCGCCCGTGGCGTATTGCAGGCAGAGCAGGCAAAGCGCGCCGGTGGTGGGGCCCAGCCAGAACATGTACGAGAACAGCCAGGAGCGCAGGAACAGGTCCCAGTTATGCGTGACCATGGTGATGATGGCCAGCGCAACCGCGCCCACCACGCCGACGATTGCGGCGCGCGTGCGCATGCGGCCGATCAGAGCCGGTGGTGCGAAATCCTGCGGCGTAACGCGAACGGAAGCTGTAGTGTCGCTCACTTCGCGCCTCCTTCAGGTTTGGGCTTCTCGGATTTCGCCGGCTCGGGTTTCGGCGTCTCGGATTTTGCCGGCGGCGGCATGGCCGT
Source organism: Terriglobia bacterium (assembly GCA_041486545.1). GTDB lineage: Bacteria > Acidobacteriota > Terriglobia > Terriglobales > Acidobacteriaceae > Angelobacter. Next base: position 1,991 of record JBGPLR010000274.1, on the reverse strand, counting down.
GGGGCTGGTGTATGACGAACTTGGAATCCTGATTCCCTCTCCTTGTGGCTGGGTCAATTTGCCGCGATCTTTCTCATCCACGTCCGCTTCGGTTGCGTTCTGGCTCAACTGCAGCACGCGGATGTAAGCCGCGATGGCCCAGCGGTCCGCCGGATGGATTTGCGTGGCGTAGTCCGGCATGGCGCCCAGGCCGTGGCTGATGACGTCATAAAAATGTCCGATCGGCGCGTTGCGCAGCCGCGCCTGGTGGAACGTAGGCGGATGCTTGAAGCCGCGCTGCACGATCATGCCGTTGCCGTCGCCCACCGCGGAGTGGCAGGGCGTGCAGTAAATCTTGTAGCGGTCTTCGCCGCGCAGAAGAAGGTCCTTGTCCAGCTTGATCTGCGCCGGCAGATCGTTGCCGAACATGGCGCCGTGTTTGCCGCTGAGGAAGTAGCTGTTGGGATCGAGTTGTTCTTTGTCCACCGCTGCATCTTCCAGCCGCGGCACCGTGCCGGGCATGGGATAGCGCGCCGACCGGTGGTCGGGATAGAACTCGCTGGAGCGCAGCGGAATAAATTTGGGCTGGTTGTGCATGTCCTGGCGGCAGCCGGACAGCAGCATGGCCGCGGTCACGGCCAGCAACAGCACGCGGAATTGTGCCGGGGCCTTAATACGGCACCTCCGAGACCACCTGCGGATGATAGGTCTGAAGAAACTGCCTGGTGGCTACCACGCTGAAGTTGGGGTCCTGCGCTTCAATGCACAGGAAGAATTTGTCGCGGCTGGCGGAAGTAAAGTTGGGCGCGTTAAATACCGGATGGTACGGTTGCGGCAGCCCGTTCAACGCCAGCATGCCGAACACCGCGGCCAGCGCCGCGCCCAGCACCGCGCACTCAAAGGTGACCGGAATGAATGACGGCCAGGAGTGGAACGGCTTGCCGCCGGAGTTGATGGGGTAGGCGATGGCTGACACCCAATATTGCAGGGAGTACCCGCCGCACATGCCCAGCATGGCCCCTACCAGCGTGATCAGCGGCACGCGGTTATGGTGCGAGCCAATGGCCTCCGCCGCTTCTTCCAGCGGGTACGGCGTGTAGGCGTCCATCTTGCGGTAGCCGGCGCCGTACGCAGCCTTGGCGGCATGCACCAGGTCGGTCGGGTTGTCGAACTCAGCCAGCAGTCCGTAAATCGGTTCCGCGGTCATTCCTTCACCTTCGATTGCGGCAGCAGCGTGCGAATTTCAAAAATGGAGATCGAGGGCATCAGCCGGATGAACAGGAAGAACAGCAAGGTGAAGAACCCCATGGTGCCCACCAGGGTCATCACGTCCCACTTGGTGTACCAGTACATGCCCCACGAGCTGGGCAGGAAGTCGCGCTGCAGGCTCATCACCACGATCACAAAGCGCTCCAACCACATGCCCAACTGGATCACGCAGGAAACCAGGAAAAGCAGAAGTGGCGATGACCGCACCTTGTTGAACCACAGCGACTGCGGAATGATGATGTTGCACAACACCAGCATGAAGTAATAGTAGGAATACGGTCCGTGCAGCCGGTTGTGCACCATGGCCAGCTCGTACTTGTCATGGCTGTACCAGCCCAGGAACATTTCCAGCACGTAGGCGTAGGCCACAATCATGCCGGTGGCCAGCATCACCTTGCCGCAGTTCTGCAGGTGGCGCAGGGTGATGAAGTCCTGCATGCCATACAACGCCCGGAACGGAATGGCCAGGATCAGCACCATGGCAAATCCAGAGAAAATTGCGCCAGCCACGAAATACGGCGGGAAGAACGTGGTATGCCAGCCGGGAACACTGGAAGAAGCAAAGTCCAAACTCACCACGCTGTGCACGGAGAGCACCAGCGGCGTGGCCAAACCGGCCAGCAGCAGGTAGGCCGTCTCGTAGCGGTTCCAGTGGCGCGCCGATCCTCGCCAGCCCAGGGCCAGCATGCCGTAGATGCGGCGGACGACCAGTGACTTGGCGGAATCGCGCAACGTCGCGAAGT
>JBGPLR010000273.1:0-5223 GCA_041486545.1 Terriglobia bacterium | reverse complement strand
GTTCAGTGTCGTCAAAGGTCCCAAAGGCTGGCAAGCAGAAAACGTGCAGTTGCTGTAAAGCTTCAAGAGTTTCTTAACAAGGGCGGCCTGCGGGCTGCCCTTTATTTTTGTGGGTGCCGACTAGCTCACCAAAAATACGAAATCGAAGGCCCGGAGACCGCAGAGGTCCGTGTTCTAGAAAGAAGGCACCTGCCGACCCTTGCTCCCCTTTTGATCAGCGCAAATCAGTCAAATCAGTGTCATCAGCGGTAAGGTTTCTCGTCGCGTGCACCTTGAGTCCTATAATTTCCCCCGTGCTGGTTTCCGACTTCGACTTCCACCTCCCCGAAGACCTCATCGCCCAGGAACCTCTGCCTGAGCGCAGCCAGTCCCGCATGCTGCACCTAAGGCGTGGGTCGGGCCAGTATGAAGACCGCAAGTTCGCCGACTTCCCTGATCTTCTCCGTCCCGACGATTTGCTGGTGGTCAACAACAGCCGGGTTTTTCCCGCACGGCTTTTTGGGCGGCGCGCCGGCGCCCACGCCCAACCGGTGAGTCCGCGGAACCCTGCGGCCAAAGAGTTTCTGCAGGGCCGCGTGGAAGTCCTGTTGACTCGCCAACTGGGGCCGCTCGAATGGCAGGCCCTGGTGCGTCCGGGAAGAAAGATTGGCGTGGGCGAGAGAATTTACTTCGGCGGGACGGCAGCGCCGGCTTCTTCGCCGGCTTCGGGAGAAAGCGCTGAGCTGACCGCCGAAATCACGGCGCGCGGCGAGTTTGGCGAACGCACCCTGCGCTTTGATCCCGTCGCGGACTTCTTTGCCCTGGTAGAAAAGCTGGGCCACGTGCCCCTGCCGCCTTACATCCACCGGCCCGATCAGGCGCATGACCAGCCCGCAGACCGGGAGCGCTACCAGACGGTTTATGCCCGCCGCGCGGAGAACGGCAGCGTGGCCGCGCCCACCGCCGGCCTGCACTTCACGCCGGAGATTCTGGCGCGCCTGCGCAACCGCGGCGTGGAGATCGCGGAGATCACTCTGCACGTGGGCCTGGGCACATTTCAGCCGGTGCACGTTGAGCGCGTGGAAGACCACAAGATGCATGGCGAGAGCTTCCATATTTCAGACGCGGTGGCGGCACAGATCAACCGCGCGCTGGAAGCCAGGCGCAGGATTGTGGCCGTGGGGACCACCACGGTTCGGACATTAGAATTTGCTGCTTTGCAGCAAACCGCTGAGGAGCGAAGTCCCGCAGCTAATGTCCGTGGCGGCTCGGCCATTGCGTCCGCAGAAAGCAAAGCGCCCGTCCGCATCCCCGCTGGCGCGGGCGAAGCTGACATCTTCATCTATCCCGGATTTCAATTTCGCGTGGTGGGAGCGATGCTCACCAACTTCCATCTGCCTAAGTCCACGCTGCTGATGCTGGTTTCGGCCTTTGCGGGCCGAGAGAACGCATTGCGCGCATATGAACATGCCGTCCAGGACAAGTACCGGTTCTTTTCCTACGGGGACTGCATGTTCATGGAGTGACATCCCGTATACTTGCCGCCTTGAGATCACTTTCGACGTGAGAGGTATTTGTGAAGCGGTTTCGCATGTTCTTGACGGTGGTTTTACTGTGCATGGCCGGCGTCGCAGGCCGGGCAGCGGCGCAAAGTACTCTGCTGGTCATCACGCACGTCACCGTCGTCAACCCTGCCGGCCCGGTTCAGCCCGACATGACGGTCGTAGTCCGGGGTGATCGCATCGTCAGCGTTGAAAAATCCGGCAGGACCAAGCCGGCGAAAAATGCCCGCGTCGTTGACGCCACCGGCAAATTCCTCATCCCCGGCCTATGGGACATGCATGTGCACGTGATGTTTGGCGATTGGATTCCCGGCAGCAAGGAAGTGACTTTGCCGCTGTTCGTCGCCAACGGCGTGACCGGCATCCGCGACATGGGCGGCGATCTGGACACGCTGCTCGTCTGGCGCAAGGAAATCGCGGCGGGTACGCTGGTTGGTCCGCGCATGGTGATCGCCGGGCCCATGCTGGACGGGCCCAAATCGCGCTTCCCCAGTTCCGTTTCCATTACTACACCCGAAGAAGGCCGCAAAGCAGTGGACGATCTCAAAGCCAAGGGCGCGGACTTCATCAAAGTCCAGTCGTTCATCCAGCGCGACGCCTACTTCGCCGTGGTGGACGAAGCCAAAAAGCAAAAAATGGTTCTGGCCGGGCACGTGCCGGACGCGGTCCGCGCGTCCGAGGCCTCAGACGCGGGACAAAAGAGCATTGAGCACTTCACCGGCGAGTTTGAAGGCTGCTCCACGGCCGAAGACGAATTCCTGAAAGGACCAAAAGGCCCCAAGCGCTTCCTGGACACATACGACGCAAGCAAGTGCGCAAAGCTGATCACGCAGTTGGCTCGCAATCGCACGTGGCAGGTGCCCACGCTGGTCTGGGAGCGCGGGCAGTGGCTGGTGGACGTGATTGATTACAGTCACGATCCCCAGCTCAAGTACGCGCCGCAGTCCTGGCAGAAAAAGAGCTGGCCGGATTTTACCCATGACATCATCAAGGAACTGGATACTGACCCGGTAGCCGACCGCCGCCGCTTCGTGCAAAAAGAACTGGAGCTGACGCTGGCCATGCATCGCGCCGGCGTCCAGTTCATGGCCGGCACGGACACCGCCGCTGCAGTGGCCGTTCTCCCTGGTTTCAGCCTGCATACTGAGCTTGAATATTTTGTGGAAGCCGGGCTCACGCCGCAGGAAGCTCTGCGCACCGCCACGCTGGCGCCGGCGGAGTTCTTCGGCCGCGAGAAGGAAATGGGCAGCGTGGAGGAAACCAAAATCGCCGACCTGGTTTTGCTGGACGCCAATCCGCTGGCCGATATCAGGAACACGCGCAAGATATGGGCCGTGGTCCTGAATGGCCGCTTGCTCACGCGGGCTGATTTGGACAAGATGCTCGATCAAGTGGCCGCGTATGCCTTGATCCATTGATTGGCCCGCCACGAGCGGCGCGCGGATGGCGGCATGGTAGGCTCAATGGCGTAGGCAATCATAGATTTTCTTCATAAGGAATTATTCAGGGTGCGTGTCCAGCTAGCGGTCTTCATCAGCATTGTTCAATCCATACTCTTTCTTGGCCATTTCTTCTTGTACCTGACGTGGTCCCGGTTTTGGGGCGGAGAAGCGTCTTCCACGGCGATGAAAGTCACTCTGGGCCTGCTCTCCATCAGCTTTGTGCTGGCTTCGCTGCGCGGATGGTACTCTCACAGCTTTCTTGTGCGCTGGTTCTACCGGCTTGCCGCGTTGTGGCTGGGCATTGCCAGTTATTTTCTGTGGGCGTCACTGCTGTGCTGGATGGTGTACGGCTCGGCCCGGCTGGCCGGGTTGGGCTGGCCGCGCGCGTACATTGCTGACGCGCTTTTCGGTGCGGCGATTCTCACTTCCGCCTTCGCTGTGGTCAACGCGTCCTGGTTGCGGGTGACGCGCATCAAAGTTGAGCTGCCCAACCTTCCTCCGCAGTGGCGCGGACGCACCGCCGGCATGGTCAGCGACCTTCATCTGGGCCATGTTCGCAACGGAAGGTTCGTCCGCCGCGTGGTGCGCAAGCTGGCGGAGTTGCAGCCGGACATCGTGCTCATCGCCGGCGATTTGTATGACGGCATGTCCGCTGATTTTGAAAAGCTGGCCCAGCCCTGGGCGGAGTTCATCGCGGCACAGACGAAAACACCTGCGCTTGGCAAATCATTTCTGGGCGTTTTCGCCATTCCCGGCAACCATGAAGAGTTCTATCGCTACACGGAGTATCTGGCGCCGCTGGTCCGCGCGGGCGTTCATTTCTTGCACAACGAAAAAGTGGAAGTGGACGGACTGCAGCTTGCCGGCGTGAACTACAGCGATGCCGTGCATCCGGAAAACTATCGCGCCGTGCTTCGCCAGGCGCAACTGGAAAAGGGGCGTCCCAGCATCCTGCTCTTGCATGCGCCCGTGCAATTGCCGATCAGCCTGGACGAAGGAATCTCACTTCAGCTTTCCGGACACACGCACGGCGGCCAGTTCTTTCCCTATACGTGGATTGCGGGGCGCGTCTGGGGCAGGTTCATCTACGGCTTGCAGCGCCTGGGAAGCTTGCAGATCTATACGTCGTATGGCGCCGGCACCTGGGGCCCGCCGATGCGCCTGGGGACGCGGCCGGAGATAGTGCTGATTGAATTGCAGCCTTTAGCCCTTGGCTCTTAGCCATCAGCTGCTGGGTCGGTTTGGTCAACAGTTTTGCTAGCGCGGCGTAGTTTTGCGCCGAGTTTGATTGAGCCTTGGCCGCCAGGCAACTGGTATCATTCTTCGTTGTCAACTGCTTCCCATCCTTCGTCAAAGGGCCGTGTCTTCCTCTTGGACACCATGTCCTTCATCTTTCGCGCCTATCACGCCATGGCGCGGCAGAGGCCCATGTCCACGCGGTCCGGCGTGCCCACTGCGGCCACGTTTGTGTTCGTCAACATGCTGCGCAAGCTGCGCGCGGACTTCAATCCGGAATACCTGGCCGCGGTGTTTGACGTTGCCGGGCCGACGTTTCGCGACGAGCAAGCCAAGGCGGTCACGTCCGTCAAGAAGTTTGACCTCAAAACTCAAACTTTCCAAGACGTGGAGTATAACGGTTACAAAGCCCAGCGCGAAGCCATGCCGCTCGACCTGGTCCAGCAGGTTCCATACATCCGTCGCGCGCTGGAGGCTTATCGCATACCCATGCTCGAACTGGAGGGCTTTGAGGCCGATGACGTGATCGGCACGCTGGCCCGCAAGGCGGCCGCGCAGTCGCACCAGGTTCTGGTGGTCTCCAGCGACAAAGACATGCTGCAGCTGGTGACCGACAAGGTCCACGTGCTGAATCCGCCCAAAGACAATTTGATTTATGACGCGGCCAAGGTGGAAGAGGTCCTGGGCGTGCGCCCTGACCAGGTGATTGACGTGATGGCCCTGCGTGGCGATTCGGTGGACAACATTCCCGGCGCGCCGGGCATCGGTGACAAGGGGTCGGTGGACATCATCAAGCGCTTTGGCACGCTGGACAACGCGCTGGACCACGCGGATGAAGTCGAGCGCAAGACGTATCGCGAATCGCTGCAGACCAACCGCGACATGATTCTGTGGAGCAAGCAGCTGGTTACCATTGATCAGAACGTCCACGTTGACCTGCATCTGGACCAGATGGTGGCGGGCGCGCCGGACCTGGACGCGCAGCGCCAACTGTTCAGCGAACT
>JBGPLR010000272.1:0-5223 GCA_041486545.1 Terriglobia bacterium | reverse complement strand
GGCTGTGCTGGTTGCGTGAATCAATGGTGTAGCGGCCTTCCGGAGTTTTGCTGTCGCCCTGGCGGTCTTTGGCGCCCACGGGATGTCCGCCCAGCGCGACTTTGTAGGTCTTCAGGACTTTGCCTTCGCGCAGCAAGGTCAGCGTGCGGGTGGATTTCACGATGACGATCTGGTCCGCGCGCGGCAGGTCGCTGGCGGAGCTGATGTTTGCCCCGGTAAGCATCCACCCGGCGATCATCGCCAGGGCCAGAAGCCGTCGTTTGCACGTTGAGGTCGTTTTTAAGTCCGCCATACCACTCCATTCTGCCATCTTTTTTCGACGACTCAATGCCCAAACCACGCATTCTGCTGCGGCCGAATTCCGCGCGGGCCGCGCGTCATTTAGAATTTCAATAACGCCAATGCCCAGCCTCTATCAAAAATGGATGTACGCCTGGGAGACCCGTCTCACCATGCGTGACACTAACCGCATTGTCCGCCCGCTCGATTGGGGCCTGGACTGGGCGCGCCGCTGGCCCGCACTGAATGGAAAAAGCCCGAACGGCCATGCCCCTGATTCGCCCGACGCGTTTGAACAATACATCCACGACTTGAATGACCGCGTGGTCGCCAACAGTGACCAGTTTTTTTCTTACGTTACGCCCACGGATTTTCGTCTGGAAACGCGCAAAATTGAACTCTTTGCCACCGGGAGCAACGCTTCGGAGAAAGTTCCCAAAGGCGACGGCATCTATCTGCGGTTCACCTCGCCGGTGAGCACGCCGTATCCGGAGAACGACTTGGTGAATGCCCGCTGGTTTGAGACCGCCGGCGACCGCGCGGTGATCATTCTGCCGCATTGGAACGCCAACGGCATCGCTTACAACGCGCTGGGGCCGCTGCTGAACCGCTTCGGGATGTCCGTGCTGCGGATGAGCAAACCGTACCATGACATCCGCCGGCCCTCTGAGACCGCGCGCTCGGACTACGCTGTCTCCTCTAACATCTGCCGCACCATTGACGCCGCGCGCCAGGCCATTGTTGACCTGCGCTCCTGCATTGACTGGCTCTACCAGCAGGGCAAGACCAAGGTCGCCGTGCTGGGCACCAGCCTGGGCTCCTGCTACGCCTTCCTGGCCGCTGCGCACGACCCGCGGCTCCGCGTCTGCGCCTTCAACCACGCTTCAACTTACGTCGCCGACGTCACCTGGACCGGCCAATCCACGCGCCACGTCCGCGAAGGCCTGGAAAACGCCGGCCTCACGCTGGATCGGCTGCGCCAGGCTTGGCTGTGCATCAGTCCCATGGCTTATTTTGATAAGTTCGCGCGCTTCCCCAAGAAGTGCCTGATGATTTACGCCAAGTACGATTTGACCTTCATTCCAAAGCTCTCGCGCGAAGCCGTGGCCGCGTTCCGCGAGCATGGCATTGATCTCAAGACCGTGCTGCTCCCCTGCGGACACTACACCACCGGCGAAACGCCCTTCAAATATATGGACGCGTATTACATGGTGAAGTTTCTGGCGAAAAACCTGTAGGGTTTTGTTTTCAGTCCCGAGCGGAGCGAGGGATCCCTATTACAACAACGAACCGATGCGGCCACCGATTCACGCAATTCACACGAATCAGTAGCGGGCTTTGATTCGCACTTTTTCGCGTTGATTCGCGGCTAGCTCTTGAGGTTGTTTTTCAGAAAGGCACCCCTCGCTGCGCTTCGGGGTTGCAGAAAAAGCCATCTCTCGAGGGCAGAGCTACTTGTTCTTCCAAATCGGTTTCCGTTTCTCGATCACCGCGCGCAGGCCTTCCTGAACGTCTTCCAGGCTCATCAGCTCGTTCAGGTAGAGGTCCTGTGACGTCTTCATGGCTTTCTTGAGCGGCTGGCCGATGGAGCTGTTGATCACGCGCTTGGTCACTTCCAGCACCGGCCCGCTGAACTCGGAGATGCGGAAGATCAGCCCTTCCACGTAGGCATTCAGCTCCGCTTCCGGCACCACTTTGTTCACAAAGCCGAACTTCAAAGCTTCTTCAGCACTGAGCGCTTCGCCCGTCAGGATGAGTTCGTAAGTCTTCTTCTGCCCGATGATCTGTGGCAACATCACGGCCGCAAACGGAGGAAACACGCCGAGTTTCACTTCCGGCTGCGCGAATTTTGCTTTCGGCGTGGCAATCACCATGTCGCCGAATCCCACCAGCTCTGAGCCGGCGCCGATGGCTGGCCCGTTCACCACCACCAGGACCGGTTTGGAAATGTCCACCATGGCCTGGAACACGCGGGTGAAGGCGTCCAGCGTCTGGAACACGCGGTCCGGGCGCGAGTCTTCCAGGGAGATGCCGGCGGAAAACGCCTGCTGCGATGACGTCAGCAGGATGGCTTTTACGTCGGCGCGGCCGTTCAGGCTCTCAATCGCTTCCGCCATTTCCTTCATCATGGGAACAATCAGCACGTTGTGCGGCGGGTTGTTCAGCGTGAGCCGTGCGATATAGTTGGCGATCTCAAACTGGATGTACTTGAGCGGGCGTGTCCCCCTCCTGGTGTCTCCGGTCAAATCAATTTCAGGCGCGGACGGTGTGGACATGAGCTCCCTCAAGAACTGCTTTTGCAAGGCTTGACGCAAGATTATCTGATGAATTACCCCCAGGCACAAGAGAACAAATGCCTTACGGTCACTCGCTAGTTCATACTCCAGCCCAGCGGTCTTTCGCCCACAGGGGCTTGACCTTCCGGATGCGATTTTCCCACTCCCAGTTGACAGCAAGCCGCGCGGTTGGCTACCTTTCTTACCGAACTAAGAAAGGGGAGGACACTCCACATGAAGACAGTTTCCAAGCTATTGGCGTTAGCGACGATTTTTGCTCTGTTCAGCATGCCCGCGGTACGGGCTGTCGGCGCGGACGATGATGACCAACCCCACATGCAAGCTGCTCTGAAGGCCTTGCGCGAGGCCAAAGAGCACCTCGAAATGGCCAAACATGACAAGGGCGGGCACCGCGTTGCCGCCATCAAGGCCACCAACGATGCCATCCGGCACACCGAAATGGGCATGAACGCCGGCGACAAACACGAAGACCACAAATAGATGACTGCGCGAGCAGATCAGATCAAGGCCGGTTGCGATGCAGTCGGCTTTTTCTATTTCTGCCGTCTCCCGCCTATCTCCCTTGCCGTAAAATGACCGCATGAAAATCGCACTGGGAGCTGACCACGCCGGCTACGAGCTCAAAGACAGGATCAAAGGGTATCTTCAGCAGAAGGGCATGGAGGTCCTGGACGAAGGCACGTCCTCCGGCGAATCGGTGGACTATCCTGACTACGCCCGGCTGGTGGCCCGCGACGTGAGCGAGCGCCGCGCAAGTCTCGGCATCCTGGTCTGCGGCAGCGGCATCGGCATGGCCATGGCCGCCAACAAAGTCGCCGGCATCCGCGCCGTGAATGCTTCCAGCGAGCAGGAAGCCCAACTGAGCCGCGAACACAACAACGCCAACGTGCTTACTCTGGGCGCCCGTATTCTGGGGGAAGACCAGGCGCTTTCCATCGTGGACAAATGGCTGGCTACGCCCTTCGCCGGGGGACGGCACGAGCGGCGCGTGGAAAAGATCGGTGCGCTCGACCAGGAACGGAAAGACCAGGAAGTAGGCGACTCGCGTCCGGCTTCTTCCGCAAAGCGCTAATGGCACATCTGCGAAAGTCCCAGCGCCGGAGGCGCGAGATGAGTTAGCCCAGGCCGGAAGGCCTGGGTAGGCTGGCAAAAGAAAAAAGCCCCGGAGGGGCGGCACGAGAAATGCAAAAGCAAATGTACTTATTCTGCGCGGTATTACTTCTTTCCGCCGTCTTGGTTGCTCAAACGAAGCCTGCTCAACCGAAGTCCGCTCAACCCAGGCCCACACAAAAAAAGCCGGCGCACGACAACAACGCCCAATGGATTGCCAGACTCAAAGCCACGCCCTTGGCTGATATCGAATCCGGCTTGCCGGACAGGACTTTTGACAAGTGGTTCGCGGACCAGGCCCGGCCCGGCGTGCCGCAATACACCGCGAAGCCATGCGAGGCCGGCGAAGCCAACGGTCCCATGTGCGTGGTAGCCAGCGCCAACGTCAGCCGGACAAAACGGCTGGAACTTACCTTCGCGCTGATGGGTGGCGAGCGGGCGGTGCAGAATGACAAGAATCCTGCGGCCAAACAGGCCACTTGCCGGTTTCTGGTCGGCTCGGTGGGGCCGCGCGATCCTCGCATGAAGTTTCCTACCCAGATGATCAGGAAGCTGGCCGACCTGCCGCCTACGGTGCGCGGCCACAACGTGCTTGGCCACTAAACGCTCAACAATAGCCGGTGAATCCTAGTAAGATTCTCTGATATGCATATGAAGGACATGAAAACTGCCTGGATGTCGCGTTCGCTGATGGAAGCCGACCCGGAGATTGCCCGCGCCATTAATCATGAAGCGCAGCGCCAGCATGAGGGGCTGGAACTGATCGCTTCAGAGAACTTTGTCAGCCTGGCGGTGCTGCAGGCGGTGGGATCGGTGTTTACCAACAAGTACGCGGAAGGCTATCCCGGCAAGCGCTATTACGGTGGCTGCGAATTCGCCGACGTGGTGGAAAGCCTGGCCCGCGACCGCGCCAAGCAACTTTTCGGCGCCGAGCACGCCAACGTCCAGCCCCACTCCGGCTCGCAAGCCAACATGACGGCGTACATGGCGCTGCTGCAACCGGGCGACACCATCATGGGACTCAACCTGGCGCACGGCGGGCACCTCACCCACGGCCATCCTCTAAATTTTTCCGGCAAGCTGTACAAGATTGTTCCCTATAACGTGCGCAAGGACACCGAAACCATTGACTATGACGAGCTGGAGCAACTGGCTGAACGCGAACATCCCAAGCTGATCATCGGCGGCGCCAGCGCGTATGCGCGAACCATTGATTTTCCCCGCATGAGGCAAATTGCCGACAAAGCCGGCGCCAAACTCATGGTGGATATGGCCCACTTTGCCGGGCTCGTCGCCGGCGGCGCGCACCCATCGCCCGTGCCGCATTGCCACATCGTCACCACCACCACGCATAAAACTCTGCGCGGTCCTCGCGCCGGCTTGGTGCTCTGTCGCCAGGAATTTGCCGCGGCCGTGGACAAAACGAATTTCCCCGGGACCCAGGGCGGCCCGCTGGTGCATATCATCGCCGCCAAGGCCGTGTGCTTCCAGGAAGCGCTGCGGCCGGAGTTCAAGGACTATGCCCGCCAGATCGTGG
>JBGPLR010000271.1:0-5238 GCA_041486545.1 Terriglobia bacterium | reverse complement strand
TTAGGTTGCAGCGCAGCCAGCATCGAATCGCCGTCTGCTGGTATGAATCGGCTGTAGAGAAACAGGAACCCAGATCAACCGCACGTAGATAACCAAACTCTCAACGGCCCGCGCCGCATCGTGGAACTCTTGCGTTGGCGCAACTTTAGCCGTCCAAGGCGTCTTCGACTCCGCACCACGGCAACCATCAATACACGTGTAATTATCACCCCTTTTAGTGCACTTCTTATATCCGGCAAGGCACTTAGCTAAAAACTGGATTCGCGCTTAGCATAGGGTTAAGGCAAACGAAACATGCGACCGACCATCCTTGCCGCTTTGTTCGTCGCTCTCGCCGCCCCTACGCGACGATACGAATCCCCGCGCTTCAAGCCTGACTGTTCACCTTACCCGCGCGATGCAACCCCGCATTGCGTGGCCTCCATTCGTGGTGGCGACCTGGCAAAACCGAGCTTTTCGCCGACTGGACGCTATTTGGCTTTCGCGACCGTGACCGTCCGGCCCCCCGCAGCGGCTGCAACCGACGAATTTTCTGAACTGGATGGCACCCTCGTCGCCGATCTGCAAACCAAAGGCGTGCAAGTTCTGGTCAGTCCCGAGCAGGCGCGCAAGTACGCTAGCTACTCCGCTTTTGTTGGCGGCATCAAGTGGCGTAGCGATCAGCTCCTGGTGGTCACCTACGCTGACGGCGACGTTGACTGGGACGACCTCACCATCCGCCGAACTGATGCCAAGCTCCTTGCCACGAAACACGGCTCCGCCGATGATGAACCGCTGCGGGAACCGATCAAGCCGCCTGATCTGGACTTGACTCCCGCTCAGGCGCGCAAGCTTCTCCCGCGCCTCCCCGCAGAATTGCCGGCGGAGAACGGCCGGTTGAGCAAAGACCAGAATCTTTTGGCGGTGGTGGCCGGGAAGGAACCTCATCGGCAACTCTTAATTTTCCGCTTACATTGACAAAGGAAACCGTGATCAGCGAACAACAGATCCTCCACTACATCGGCAAACAGCCCAAGCATCTGGCCGGCTTCAAGCAGATGACCCACGACCTGGCCTTGAAGGGCCGGGACCGCCGCCTGTTACAGGAACTTCTGCGGGCGATGACGCGGCGGCGCAAGCTCATCGCCATCGGCAAAGAGCGCTGGGGGCTTCCGACATCCGCCTCCAGCCAGGACCTGGTCACCGGCCACCTGCGCATGCACCGCGATGGCTACGGTTTCGTCATCCCGGACGCCGACTCGCTCCCCGCGCGCGCCAAGGGCAAGCTGCTGGGCGACATCTTTATTCCTCCGCCGGAAACGGCCAACGCCATGCACGGCGACCACGTGCTGGTGGAGATGGGCCGCATACGCCCGGACGGCAAAGGCGAAGGCCGCATCGTTCGCGTTCTGGAGCGCGAGCACGAGACCGTGGTTGGCAAGTTCCACTATGCCAATCGCTACAACTTCGTCACACCCATTGACGAGAAAGTTGCCGGCGAAATCATCATCCCTCCGGGCATGGAGCGCCCCAGGGCAGGGGTTACGGAAGATGCAGCGGAGGATGCAGCGGAAGATGATGCGGGCGAAGAAAGCGAACACCATCGTCCACCTTCGCAGAAGCAGACGCGCCAGCCGTCGCCGCATCGCGTTCTGGGCGAAGAAATCAAACGCCGCGCTTGGAATTCAGAAGACGACGACCTGGAAAACGTCGTGGTGGAAGTGGAAATCATCCAGTGGCCGTCGGCCACGCAAGGCCCGCGCGGGCGCGTGCTGGAAATTCTAGGCATGGAAGATGATTTTGGCGTGGACGTGGAGATGGTCATCCGCAAGCACCACATCCGCCACGCCTTTCCCGCCGACGTGCTGGAAGAAGCACAGGAAATCAGCGCGGTGATTCCGCATTCTGAGATCACCCGTCGCAGTGATTTTCGCGACCTGCCCATTGTGACCATTGACGGCGAAACCGCGCGCGATTTTGACGACGCCGTCCTGGTCCGCAAGCTCGAGGACGGCAATTACGAACTGCACGTCCACATCGCCGACGTGGCGCAGTACGTGGAAGACGGCTCAGCCATTGACGAAGAAGCGGCCAAGCGCGGGACGTCCGTTTACTTCCCCGACCGCGCCGTGCCCATGCTGCCCCTGGAGCTTTCCACCGACATTTGCAGCTTGCGCCCCGAGGTTGAACGCCTGGTGCTTTCCTGCGTGATGGAAATTGACCCGCAGGGCGAAATCGTTTCTTACCAGCTGGCGGAAGGCGTCATCCGTTCCGTCCACCGCATGACTTACACGGACGTGAACGCCATCGTGGAAGGCGACCAGGTCCTGCGCGCCCAGTACGGTGCGTTGGCCGCGAATTTTGATCTGATGCTGGAGCTGGCCCAGGTGCTCAACCGCAAGCGCGTCAAGCGCGGCTCCATTGATTTTGATTTGCCCGAGGCGGTGATTGAATTTGACGACTGGGGCTTGATGCAAAGCATCTCTCCCTCTGAGCGCAACTGGGCGCATCGCCTGATTGAAGAATTCATGCTGGCCGCCAATGAGACCGTGGCCGGGCACCTGGAATCGCGCGGCTTCGCCAGCCTGTACCGCATCCATGAGAAGCCCGACCCCAAGCGCATATACGACTTTGAAGCCATTGCGGCCAGCTTTGGTTATTCGCTGGGTGTGGGGGCTCTGCCCATCAAACGCGTGCAGACCCGCTCGGACAGGCGCGCGCACTACGGCAGCGGGCGCCGCGCGCCGGTGCTGGAGTTGCCGGAAGAAGTCCACGTGACGCCGCGCATGTACCAGAAGCTGGTGCAGAAAATTGCCGGCAAGCCGGAAGAGCGCGTGCTCTCATTCCTGATGCTGCGTTCACTCAAGCAGGCTCGCTATTCAGAGGTCAATGAGGGCCACTTTGCCCTGGCCGCGCCCACCTACACGCACTTCACGTCGCCCATACGGCGCTACCCGGACTTGATCGTCCACCGAATTCTGAAAGCTGTTCTGCGCGAAGGCTACGGCCCCCAGCAAGGACGCCCGGCGGCGCAGAACGAGCAGGCATCGCCCTGGTCCAAAAGGATGCCGAAGGGCGCGGCCCAGCACGGAGGGCATGGCAGAGACGCCGAAGGTCGCAGGCCGCAGCCGAAATGCGTCGCCGGCTTGTCAGAAGCCGCTCTCCATGACATCGCCGACTCCTCCAGCCAGGCCGAGCGCGCCGCCGCCGAAGCTGAGCGCGAGTTGCTCGAGTGGAAGAAGCTCAAGTTCATGCAGGACCGCCTGGGCGACGAATTTGACGGCCTGATCGTGAGCGTGACCAAGTACGGTTTCTTCGTGGAACTGAACGAGTTGTTCATTGAGGGCCTGGTGCCGCTCGATTCGCTGGAAGACGACTACTACAACTTCCACGAAAATACGCGGCAGATCGTCGGCGGCCGCACGCGCCGGACGTTTTCCATCGGCGACAAAGTGCGCGTTCTGGCGGACCGCATTGACCACGCGCAGCGCAGGATCCAATTCGCCCTGGCCGGGGAATCGGCGACGCAGCCTCGCCCGAAGCATCCCGGCAAGCCTCCGCACAAGGAACACGCAACGCCGCCGGAGAAGCCCGCCTTTGCCGCCATCAAGCCGGCCAAAAAGAAGCTGGCATCCAGGAAAGAACGCCGCCAGCGGAAGAAGAGGTAGTGGGTCAGTTTATTTGAAAACTGACCCACTCGCCTGTATCAGCGTCTAGCGATTCGCTTGCGAATCGCGGGCCTTTAGGCAGACGTTCATCGCCGTTAGCTTCGGGAAACGGGTCTAGTACAATAGACGAGTTGCCCGCGATAGAAGGAGCTGTCTGTATGCCACGAATGGTGAAATGCGCAAAGCTCGGCCGCGAGCTTCCCGGCCTGGACGAACCGCCCTTTGATACCCCGCTGGGCCAGAAGGTTTTTGAAAACGTCAGCGCGGAAGCCTGGCGCATGTGGAGCGAACATTCCAAGATGCTGCTGAACGAATATCGCCTGCAGCCCTGGAAGCCCGAAGCCCAGCAGTTCCTGGTGGAACAGATGGAAGCCTTCTTCTTCGGCGCCGGATCGCAATTGCCCAAAGAGTTCGTCCCGCCCAAGCCGTAAGCCCAAGCCGTTAAGAAACACACGCCTCTTCCCAGCGTCACGCCGTCAGGGTAACCGAAGTCACATCCGCATCAAATCAAACTGCTGCATAATGGCTTCAGTTCGTTCGTAGCCCGGAGGGGGAACTGTGAATTTCAATCGCACACGTGGTTTTAAGCTGGTTCTGGCACAACTTTGCGCTGGTCTTTTCTGCCTTGCCGTATTCTCGGTAACGCTTTCTGCCCAACCCGTCGACAGGAAAGAAATCGTAAAGCGGGCGCGGCAGGCTTATTACTCGCTGAAGGGAGAAGGTCTGGCAGAATTCCATTGCGCCATGGAGCCAAACTGGGACACGCTGCTCGCCGACCTGAAGAAGACCGACCCTGAAGCCGCCACCCGTGGCGTGCAAAAGCTCAACCAGCTTCGCTTCTCCGCCACGGTAACCCCCGGGGGCGACGCCAAAGTCACCCACAACGAACTGTCCGCGGAGAACGCGCAAGTTGCCGAGGGCCTCAAGCAGGTCTACCACGGCATGGAGCAAATGACCGTCGGCTTTTTTCAGACCTGGTCTGCGTTCATGATGACGCCCAGCCTTCCTGAAGTCGAAGACGATTACCAACTCGATGACCTGGGAGCGCAATATCGCCTGACGTATAAAGACGGCGCCGCGGATGTAACCACGACCATGGGCAAGAACCTGGCCATCAGTGAACTCAAAGTCAACACCAAGGAATTCAAAAGCGTGCTTTCGCCGCAATTCACCAAAACGCTCAAGGGATTCCTGCTTAGCGGCTATCAGGCCACCTACGTCGGCGCGACTCCCGCAGAAACGACTGAACTGCAGGTAGACATCGCCTACCAACTCGCGGATGGTCTCCAGGTGCCGAAACAGCTGAACCTGAAAGGCAGTTACGGTGGCAGTCCGTTCGCGGTGGAAGTGGCATTCAAAGATTGCCATGCGACCCGGCAATAACGGCGCTGTTTACGGCCAGAAAGCGCGGCCCCGCCACGTGCCCGGGACACGGCTGGGGTAATGTATAATGTGTACTCGCCGCTGGAATACCCCTTTGAAACAGCGGTTCCTCACCGAAGTCGGGACGTGGCTCAGCCTGGTAGAGCACTCGCTTGGGGTGCGAGGGGTCGGCAGTTCAAATCTGCCCGTCCCGACCATTATTTCCTCT
>JBGPLR010000270.1:0-5255 GCA_041486545.1 Terriglobia bacterium | reverse complement strand
CAGGCCGCGCAGCGCGTCCAGATTCTCTTTGTCCAGGATCAGCGCGTGCTGGTAAGAAGCGATGGCAGATTTGTAGTCCTTCTGCTGTTCAAAGGTGTATCCCAGCATGGCGTAAATCTTGCTGGTGCGGCGGGCTTCAGGGACCGAGTTCAGCGTCTCCAGAGCGCGCTTGTTGTCGCCCTGTTCGTTGTAGAGGAACGCCAGGCGAGCGACCGCTTCTTCTGATCCAGGATCAATTTCCCGCGCGGCCTTGAGCTGAATTTCCGCCTTAGGCAGGTCTTTGCTCAGGAAGTAGAGGTGCCCGAGAAGAAGATGGTTGTCAATGTTATTGGGCTCAATGCGGGCGATCGCTTCATACTGCTCGACGGCGAGTTTGAGGAGTTCCGGCGAAGGCGCACCGTTTTGTCCGTCGCCCATGGAACGAAGGTAAATGCGGCCCAGCAGCTTGCGCGCCTGCAGATTGTTGGGGTCGCGCTTGATGATTTCCTGGGCTTCCAGAACGGCATCACGGATCCTGCCGGTACGCGCGTACAGCTCGGCTAATCCAGCATTCAGGAACTCGGAAGAGGGATCGTTCTCAATCGCCAGTTTGTATTCTTCAATGGCCTTGGTGGCGTATTCCGACCGGCTGTACATGGCCATCATTTCTTCATACATGTGGGCCAGGGAATAATGGTAGTAAGAGGCCGCGTGGTCGGTTTTCTTTGCCGCTTCCGGCATGCCGGGAGCGCCCGGCTGGGCAGGCTGCTGGGAAGTGACGGACGGCTTGGCGGACGGGGCCTTTTCCTGCGGGTGCGCTTTCTGCGCGACTGCGGAGAGAGACAGAAGCAGGACTGAGGAACTAAGGAACAAACGTTTGCTGAAATTCATAAGGATAATGAGGACCGAAAATGCAATCCCTTCATTTTCATTGGATGCTGCGGGCGCTGCCGGGAGCCAACCCTTCTTTCATGATTCTAGCCCGGCTTGGCCTAAACTGCGCAGGAGATACCACTTCTTACTTAGTGACGGAAGTGACGGACACCAGTAAGCACCATAGCCAGCCCCAGGCGGTTAGCGGCGTCAATGACTTCCTGGTCGCGCACCGACCCTCCCGGCTGGATAATGGCCGTAGCGCCGGCGCGCGCAATTTCTTCCACGCCGTCGGGGAAAGGGAAAAACGCGTCCGAGGCAGCCACCGTGCCCTGCACAGGTAAGATCGCTTTCATGGCTCCAATCTTGCAGGAATCCACGCGGGACATTTGCCCGGCGCCGATGCCCACACTTTGGCCGTCGCGCGCATAAACAATGGCATTGGACTTCACATGTTTGCATACTTTCCAGGCAAACAGCAGGGCGCGGAGTTCTTCGGCGGTAGGCTGGCGCTGGGTGACCACCTTCAGATCAGACGGCGCCAGCGGGCGCATGTCAACATCCTGCACCAGCATTCCCCCGGAAACGTGTTTCATTACGAATTTGGCGGGCCCGGGCTTTACTTCCACCAGGCGAAGGTTCTTTTTGGCGGCAAACTTGGCTTTGGCTTCAGGATCAAAGCCGGGAGCGGCGATGGCTTCCACAAACAGCTTGGCCATTTCTTCCGCGGCCGCGCCGTCAATCACCCGGTTCACACCGATGACTCCACCGAAAGCCGACACGGGGTCGGCTTCCAGCGCGCGCAGGTAGGCTTCATGCAGCGTGTGTCCGGTGGCCGTGCCGCAGGGGTTGGTGTGTTTGATGATGGCGCAAACGGTCTGGTCAAATTCCTGCGCCAGGTCCCACGCGGCTTGCAGGTCAACAATGTTGTTGAACGAGAGTTCTTTTCCCTGCAACTGGCGGCAGTTGGCGACCCCGGTGGCGGAACCGTCAGAGTACATGGCGGCGCGCTGGTGCGGGTTTTCCCCGTAACGCAGGTCCATGACTTTGCTCAGGGAGAAACGCAGCGCGGGGGGAAAATCAGCTTGCGGCGGAGCCGCTTGTGATGAAGGAAGATGGAATTTGGCGGCGTCGGCTTCATTCAGCGTGATGCCGGCCAGGGTGGCCGCGATGGCGCCGTCATAAGCGGCAGTGGTCGAGAAAGCCCGCTGCGCCAGGCGCCAACGCGTAGCCAAAGATATGTCGCCGCCGGAAGCCGACATCTCGTCGGCTAGGCTCGAGTAATCGTCGGGCGAAGTGACGATGGCGACGTCACGGAAATTCTTGGCTGCTGAGCGCACCATGGACGGGCCGCCGATGTCGATATTCTCGATGACTTCATCAAAATGCACGCCGGGCTTGGAAGCGGTCTTCTCAAAGGCGTACAGGTTGACCACGACCATATCAATGGGCAGTATGCCGTGCTCTTTGGCTGCGGCCACGTGGCTGGGATTGCCCCGCACGTGCAGAATGCCGCCGTGGACCTTGGGATGGAGCGTCTTCACGCGGCCGTCCATCATTTCCGGGAAGCCGGTGAGTTCAGAGATATCTTTCACCGCCACGCCGGATTCGCGCAGGAGCTTGGCGGTGCCGCCGGTGGAGATAAGCTCAACTTTCAAAGCGGAGAGTTTCTTGGCGAAGTCGACCAGGCCGGTCTTATCGGTGACGCTGAGTATTGCACGCTGAATTTTGGGCACGGTGTTTCCTCGGCAGGGGAAGGGTTAAGGAATAAGGTAACAGCGGCAGCGAGTGCACTGCAAATGAGCGAAGCGAGATCGGGTGATCTGGCGACCAGGTGATCGTGTGATTTGAAAAGCGCGCGCGGATCGCCGTCAGCGCCGAATTTTCAAGGAGCGGATGACGGCGTCGAGCTGGTCGAGATTGGGCTTAAAAGATGAGGGTGCGGCCACGGCGAGGGATTTTTCAAGGAGAAGTCGCAGCTCAGTATCATTGTCTCCCACTGTGTCCGATGGATGAATACGCTTCAAGTCGGGATGAGAAATTCCTGTTCTTGCACGGATGAAGAGACGCCCGTCGTCTGTAATGCCTTCGAAGGTGTATCCCAAGCCCTCGCCGGCGGGGTAGTCGCCGTCTTGGGCCTGGCCTTCCAGCCACCGCCATCCGCGCCAGCCGCTACCTTTGATGAGTTCGGGGCGTGCTGTCATAACGGCGGCCGCATCATCAGAACCTGCGTAGGGCAGGTCCTTGGCGTCGACCGGCTTTGCGTCCGGCCGCAACGATGCCCGCAGAAGGGCCATATCTTTTTGCCGGCGGAATAGCTCCTCGTATCCAGCGGTCTGCATGATCCGAAGGCTGAAGTGCTTTGACACGATCAATAGATGAGCCGGCCACGACTCGCCAACTTCACAAGTGATCTCGAGGGACTTTCCCTCAACCGTTTTTCCTTTTTCAGCGGCGCCGAAATCAATGGAAACTTGCGCTGGCTCAATCCCCGACGACAGAAGAGGGTCCGTTCCCTCCAATAGCGTGAATCGGACGTTCTTCCGCCTTCCGCCTGGATTGAACAACACTCGGTAAGTGCCAGTCTGAGCGAACGGAAACACCGAATCACCAGGGCAGGAGTCTTCCGTGATCGCCTTGATGGCAGTACCGCCTCCGGCCTGCAGCGACACCGTGGGAGAATCATTTCCCTCACGCCCGCCACCTTCCAATTCGATGCGCAGAGCCTGGCCGGCATTACCGCTAAGCGTGAATTCTGAAGGCCGATCGAATGGAACCTTGTCGCTACCAAGAGTGGCAGGAGGCTTGATCTGGAATCTTGCGACTGGAGCCGGCGTCGCGGCTGGGACCGCTGCCGTCTCAGACTTCTTGCAGCCAACAACAGCTCCCAGCAACATGGCCGTCAATGACAACGGCAGAAGCGAGCGGTGCATGATGGTTGAGCGCACTTTTTTAGGCTCTGGGTTTGGCCTTGAGTTTGACCTGGCCGTTTTTGATCTCCACCGAGTATTCCACGGATTTAGATCCGTACTCTTTGCGGAGCTGCGAGGTCTTCTGCTGGACGAATTTCTTGAAGGAATCCAGGTTGGCCGTGCTTTTTTCGCCGGTGTGCTTGCGGGCGTCAGAGAGGGCGTGGAACAGGGCCTCGACCTGCTTCTGGTCGGACTTGGAGTCAGAGAAAGCCACGCTAAAGGGCTTAGCGTCAACCACGGAGCCGTGCAGCTTAAGCTCCTGCTCGGCGGCATGCTGCTGGTCAGGACGCAGGCCCTGGATTCCCAAAACGGCATCCTGAGGACGGCGGTAGCCTTCTTCCTTGATCTGCAGTTTCTGTTGCCACAGAGCGTTGTACAGCGCGAACTTCTGCTGCGCGGTGTTGTAACGGAAGCGCTGGCCGTAATTCATGCGGCTGCCGTCAGAGTACTTCTTCAGTAAATTCTTAACTTTCCATTCGATGTCTGAAGGCGGTTTTTTGGATCCGCCGCCGAAATAAATGTCATACTCCACCTTGAGGCGGCGCAGTTGATCTTCGAGCATCGAGATTTCTTCGTCTATCGTCAAGCAGCGAAACTCCGTCTTCCGCGGCCGGGACTGCGGCTGAGCGGACTATATCATAAGAAAATTTCCCAAATTACCCCAAAGTCCAGGCAGTTCATTGTGCTTTGGATTGCATCCAACCTCAGATGAATGGTGTCAAGATGTCCCCCAAACGGATTCGCCTTATTATCGCTTACGATCATAAAGTGCTGCGCGAGTCGCTGGCCTCCATGCTGGCTTCGCAGGAAGACTTCGAGGTGGCGGGTTGCGCCATCACCGGCCCGGAGACCCTGGCCATGGTGCAGGACCTGCAGCCGGACGTGCTGATCCTGGACCAGTATCTTCCTCCCGGCGATGGCTTTGAAGTGCTGCGCGCGCTGGATCGCGCAGGCCACCGCGCCGGCGCGGTGGTGCTAACGTCCTCAGAGAATGAAGCCGACTACGCGCAAGCCGTGAAGCTGGGCGCGCGCGGGCTGGTCCTGAAAAACGATAGCTCGGAAACCTTGTTTGAGGCCGTCCGCACGGTGGCCCGAGGCGAGCTCGCGTTCTCTGATGAGCGGGCGCAGCAGGTGCTGGCCAGCATGAGCGCGGAATCGCGCAAGTCCAACCATGCGCTGGGCAGGCTTTCTGATCGCGAACGGCAGATCGCCAATTATGTGGCGCGCGGCTTGAAGAACAAGGACATTGGCCAGGCCTTGTCCATCAGCGAGAACACGGTGAAACGGCACTTGCAGAGCATCTTCACCAAAACCGGCGTTCGCGACCGGCTGGAGCTGGCGGTCATGACGCTGGGTGAGGCCAGCGCAGCCTAGTTTTCCTGTCGCTCCGCTCCAAACCGCCGGCGAGTGTGGTCTTTGCCGAGTTCATTT
>JBGPLR010000269.1:0-5261 GCA_041486545.1 Terriglobia bacterium | reverse complement strand
CTACAACGCACTGCAGGCAGAGTTCCGCGCTAACAACCTGTTCAAACAGTTGACGGTGCGCAGCTCTTACACCTTCAGCAAGAACCTGGACAACGTGAGCGAAATCTTCTCCACGTTCGGCGGCGGCAACACCTCGTTTGTCGCTCAAAACCCGGCGAATGCGAATGCTCCTGGCGAGTATTCGTTCTCCGGTCTCGATTATCCCCACCAGTGGTCAATTACCTTTGCTGAGCAGTTGCCGTTCTACAAAGAACAGCACGGCTTGGCCGGCCACCTCTTTGGCGGCTGGGGCCTGTCGGCGAACTACTTGATCGCCTCCGGCCAGAGGTACACACCCGCGCAGCTGTTCATGGGGTCCATCCTGGCCCAGTTTGGGTTAGAGCCTGACTACTACGACATCGGCTTCTTCGGCAACTTCAATAGCGGCGTAGAAGCCCTCCGTCCGTTCCTGGGCAAGTTGAGTGCTCCGGCAAGTGCCGTGGGAGTCATGGCTGGGGATGCGTGCAACATTCTGGATAGTGGCGCTGCTCCAACATGCGCTCTGGCGCCTACAACCCTGTTGAGCATGAACGCCATGGGTCCGAACTGCTTGAGCGCGCCTCTTCCTTGCGCGGTGGTCCCGGTCACCAATACCCAGGTGCGGTACATCATCAACTCGCAAACGTCGCAGGCAGTCTTCGGGACACCGTTTGGCAACGCGCCGCGTAACCCGGCCGGTGCCACCGATGCGATCTCGAACATTGCCAATGTGGGCATCTTCAAATCAATCAAACTTGGTGAGCACGCTAATTTCGAGTTCCGCACCACGTTACTGAACGCCCTCAATCACAACAACTTTACGAGCGTTGATCCATTCGTGGACGATGCCGGCTTGACTGGCGCTTTCAACGGGTTTGGTACTCCGTCGATGACGCCTAGCATCAGCCGTCGCATTATCTTTGGTGGCAAGCTCACCTTCTAACTTTTCGTAACCACTCTTCGCCCGCCGGCTTGTCCGGCGGGCTTTTTTATTTCCCTCCATCCCTCGTCCGGTTAAAATCTCTTCCATGAGCGACGGAAAGGGCCGCGCCGTGCCTGCCGGCCTGAAACTCCCCATTTATCTGGACAACCACGCCACCACGCCGCTGGATCCGGGGGTGCTGGACGCCATGCTGCCCTACCTGACCGGCAAGTTCGGCAATGCCGCCAGCCATAGCCACAGTTTCGGCTGGGAAGCCGAGGCTGCTGTCGAAGCCGCGCGCATGCAGATCGCCGCATGCATCGGCGCGTCGCCGGCGGAGATCGTGTTCACCTCCGGGGCCACGGAGAGTGACAACCTGGCCATCAAAGGCGTAGCGGAAGCCTGCCACGACCGCGGCGACCACATCATCACCCTGGCCACCGAGCACAAAGCCGTGCTCGATAGCTGCAAGCGGCTGGAGAAATACGGGCACCGCGTCACCTACCTGCCGGTAAAGGCCGATGGCCTCATGGACCTGGGCCAGTTCGCCCAAGCCTTTGAAGACCGCACCGTTCTGGTGACCATCATGGCCGCCAACAATGAGACGGGCGTGCTGCAGCCGCTGGAGGAAATTGGCAAGATCTGCCGCCAGCGGGGCGTGCTCTTCCACTCTGACGCAGTGCAGGCCCTGGGGAAACTGCCGCTGGATGTAAACCAGACGCACCTTGATCTGGCGTCCTTGACGGCGCACAAGTGTTACGGCCCCAAAGGCTGCGGCGCGCTCTACGTGCGCAGCCACCCTAACGTGCGCGTGGCGCCCATGATTGACGGCGGCGGCCACGAGCACGGCATGCGCTCGGGCACGCTCAACGTGGCCGGCATTGCCGGGTTCGGCAAGGCCTGCGAAATCGCCCGCCGGGAGATGGCGGAAGAGAGCTGCCGGCTGGCCGGACTGCGTAATCGCCTGCGCGACCTCCTGCTCGCGGAACTGGACGAAGTCACGGTGAACGGCAACATGGAACACCGCTTGCCCGGCAACCTGAATGTGAGCTTCTTGGGCGTGGAAGGCGACGCGCTGATGGCGGCCGTCCATGACATCGCCGTCTCCAGCGGTTCGGCCTGTTCTTCCGTGAAGGTGGAGCCGTCTTACGTCCTCAAGGCTCTGGGCCTGAGCGACGAAGCGGCCAACGCGGCCATACGCTTTGGCCTCGGCCGCTTCAATACGGAAGCTGAAATTGACTACGCTGCCGGACGGGTGATTGACGCGGTGAAAAAACTCCGCCAAAGCTCGCCGCGGTACGCCAGCGCCAAGCGTGGCGCGCCTTCCGGCAAAGCATAGCGCAGCCCCTAGTTACCGCGCATCTTCTTTACGTTCATCGCTATCAGCGAAAGAAACGTCAGGCCCAAGGAGGACAGCAGCGCCGCCACGAACCGTTGCGCTATTGGCATCGCGACGATGAATTGAAGCCCGGTTGCCGTCCCGGGGCTACGGAACAGTTCCGCCAAACCAAACAACGTCAGGAAAAATGCTGCAAAGATCTGCAATGCCAGGAAAATGTTGCTCAAGTATCCTCCCTCGCCTCTACGAACGCGATTGTATGCTACCCGTGCTGCTTGCGCACAGCGGAATCTTAACGCCGGGCCCAGCTTACTTGGTGACCGGCTGGGTTTCTTCCAGCACTACCTCGCGCAGAAATCGCGCAGCTTCTTCCGGCGGCGTCGGGTTGATGTAAAACCCTGTGCCCCATTCAAAGCCGGCAATCTTGGTCAGCCGGGGAATGATCTCCAGGTGCCAGTGATAATAGTCGTTGGCGTTCTCCTGGATGGGCGAAGTGTGCAGCACCAGGTTGTAGGCGGGATCGTCCAGCAGCTGGATGGACTTGTTGAGCACGGTCTTCAGCATGCGCGCCAGGTTTTCATACAAACTCGAAGGCGAATTCTCAAACGCCGATTCGTGCCGGCGCGGCAGGATCCAGGTTTCAAAGGGATAGCGCGGAGCATACGGGCACAGCGTGATGAAGTCCTGGTTTTCCGCCGCAACGCGCACGCGCGCCTCCATCTCCTGGCGCAGGATGTCGCAAAAAATGCAGCGCTCCTTGTTGGAGAAATACTTTTTGGCGCCTTCCAACTCTTCCACCACTTGCTTGGGCAGAATGGGCAAGGCGATCAACTGCGAACACGGATGGTCCAGGTACGCGCCCGCGGACGCGCCGTGGTTCTTGAACACCATGATGTACTTGAAACGCCGGTCCTGTTTCAGGTCCAGGATGCGGTCGCGGAAGGCCCACAGCACGTCTTCCACGCGCTTGACCGGCATGCTGGCCAGGGTCTCCATGTGGTTGGGAGTTTCGATCACCACTTCATGCGCGCCGATGCCGTTCATCTTGTCGAACATGCCGTCAGCCTGACGGTCAAGATCGCCTTCAATACCCAGGGCGGGGAACTTGTTGGGCACCACCCGCAGGTTCCATCTGGCTTTGTTGTGGCCGTTTTCGCTGGGACGGTAGGCCATGATCTCCGGAGGAGTCTTGTCTTCATTTCCTGGACAAAAAGGACAGAAAGCGGGAGCCGTGATGCCGGCGTGTTCGCGGGAAAAATCGCCGGGCCGCTTGGACCGGTCGGTGGAGATGATTACCCAGCGTCCGGTGATGGGATCTTTTCTGAGCTCAGGCACATACACTATTTTACAACCGGGACGGGTGCGAGTGTCATGCAGAACCACCGGCGGGGCATCAGGCGGGCCGGAAGGCGTCTTTAAACAACGCAATCTCGGGCTTCTTGCCGGCCTCCAGATAGACGCTGACAATATCGAACCGGTGCGCAGGGGCGCCTTTTATCTGGCGCAGAAACTCGCGGGCGACATGAGAAAGGTCGCGTTGTTTCTCCGGATCAACCGCGGCTTCGGCGGGTTGCACCGCGCGAGTGGTGCGGGTTTTCACCTCGATGAAGCACAGGGTGTCGCCCTCCCAGCCTGCCAGGTCAAGTTCGCTGCGGCTGCGCGGGCTGCGGTAGTTGCGGGCGATGATGACGTAGCCATTCTCGCGCAGATAGAAGTAAGCTTCTTCTTCTCCGCGACGCCCGGTGCGTAGATGTTCGGGCTGGGTTTTCCCGCCGGGCAGAATCTTGGCGGCGGAATCCAGCGCGCGGAGGGCGAGGCGGACGATTTTTCCCGATCCAAGCATAAAAACAAGCCGCGAATCAACGCGAATGAACACGAATCATAGCAAAGCTAATGCTGGATTCGCGTTTTTTCGCGTCAATTCGCAGCCAAGCCTGCTACTGCTCTTTCTCCACAATGCCAATACACTCTTCCAGCACGTCCATGGCAACGTCCGCCTGCTCCGGTGTCAGGATGAGCGGAGGAGCGATGCGGATGGAGTTTTCCCCGGCGCCCAGGAACAGGATGCCGCGTTCAAAAGCCAGTTCCACAATGCGGTCGCGTTCGTCGTGCGCGGTTGCCCGGGTGGCCTTGTCCTTTACGATTTCAACGCCCAGCATCAAGCCGCGCCCGCGGACGTCGCCCACCATGGGATGCGTCTGCATCCACGGAGTGATGCGGCGCAGAATATGGTTGCCCACGGTTTCCGCGTTGCGAATCGCGCCTTGCTCCAGCACGTTCATGGTAGCCAGCGCTGCTTCAATGCAGATGGGGTTGCCGCCAAAGGTTGACGCGTGGGAACCCGGCACCCAATCCATGATTTCCGCGCGGGACATGGTGACGCCCAGAGGCATGCCGGAGGCAATGCCCTTGGCCATGGTGATAATGTCCGGCTCCACCCCGGTGTGCTCGATGGCCCACATCTTGCCGCTGCGTCCAGCGCCGCACTGCACTTCGTCGGCGCCCAGCAGGATGCCGTGCTTGTCGCAAATCCGGCGGAGTTCCTGCATGTACTCTTTGGGAGCAGGCACGTACCCGCCTTCGCCCTGAATGGGTTCAATGAAGATGGCCGCGCACTCTTCCGGCGGCATGATGGTTTTGAAAATGCGGTCTTCAATAAAGCTGACGCAGTCTTTTACGAACTGCGCTTCCGTCTGGCCTTCTGGACGGCGATAGACGTACGGATATGGAGCATGTACCACGCCGGGAAGCATCGGCAAGAAGCGCCGGCGCTGCTGGACTTTGGATGCCGTGAGCGAAAGCGAACCCATGGTACGGCCGTGGAACGCGCCGTAGAAAGCGATGATGCCTTGGCGCTTGGTGTGATACCGCGCCAGCTTCATCGCGGCTTCAACGGCCTCAGTGCCGGAGTTGCCGTAATACACGCGCACCGGGCCGGACATGGGTGCGGTCTTGGCCAGGCGCTCGGCCAGGGTGATCATG
>JBGPLR010000268.1:0-5263 GCA_041486545.1 Terriglobia bacterium | reverse complement strand
CGAATCCGCGACAGCGCGGTCTCCACCATTTGCAGGAGCTGCCGTTCGTTGTTGCTCTGTGAGAACAGGAACTCCTTGGTGTAAGAGTTCGCGGCGCGATCAGCAATGTCCTGCGCTGAGTCCTGGTCCGCAGTGCGGCCATCCTCTTCCGTCCGCGTGACCGTCTTGCGCAGGATCTGCTGGCGCTCTTCTAGTCTCTTTTTGAAGCTGTCCAGTTTCTTCTTGTCCATGGGTTTTGATAAGTCATTCATCTTAGCCGTCATAGGAATATACCGTCAAATCTTTGAGCGACCCAATTAGATGCTTGCTGGGCCCGCTTCGTGGCCGCAGGCAGAAAAAAGGAAAAAGAAAAAGCGGCTCGGTGAGAGCCGCTTCACAAAGAGGCAAGGTGGGAGGGAGTTCTTCTCAGGAAAGGCGATGCAAGATGTCGAGGCTGAGGCCAGGACGCTCTAGAGCGAGAAAACGTATAGCTTGGAAGAGTCTTGAAGTCATTTGCACAATTATGCGGCCTCTTTTTGTTGTCCTACATACTGCAAGTCAAAAACCATAGTCCAGTGTGATGTCATGTGGAAAGTTTGTCCGCAATAGCAACTGCATTTCTTTGTTGGCTTTACAGGCGAAACAGAACCGAAAAAGATCCTAAAACAGACAGCTTAAGCGGCTGGTTAAGGCCAAGATTAATGGAATCAATATGCCACTATTAATCATTTAAGTTCTTGTTTTGTGGCTTTGGCTGGGTCTTCCATTGCTTTGAGTTTGTTCAGCAAAGCCTTGTAACTGACCCTGAGGATCTTTGCCGCCTGGCGGCGGTTCCACTTGGTTTGCGCCATTACGCGCTCAATCGCCTCACGCTCAGCCTGCATGGCGGCACGCTTGCCTATCTCCAGCAAAGACGGCATCTCCAGCTCAGCGCCGGCTGCGGGCGCTGCGGCCTGCACAGCATCTGGTGCGTCCGTCACCGGAGGCGCCGATAGCGACGAAACAATGGGCTTGTGGGTGGAGAGTTCGCGGATGATCTGCGCTTCATTGCCCACGATTACGTAGCGCTTCACCAGGTTTTCCAGTTCGCGAATGTTGCCCGGCCAGGCGTATTCCATCATGCGCGTCACCGCGTATTCGCTGAAGCTGGGAGGATGCTTGCCGTAATGCTCGCAGTACTTGCTGAGGAAATATTCCAGGAAGACCGGGATCTCCTCGCGGCGCTCACGCAGCGGAGGAATATGAATGGTGATCACGTTCAGGCGATAGAACAGGTCTTCGCGGAACACGCCTTCTTCCACCGCGCGTTCCAGCGGCTTGTTGGTGGCGGCCAGCACGCGCACGTCAACCTGCACGTCGCGTTTGCCGCCCAGGCGGGAGAACTCGTGGTCTTGAAGCACGTGCAGCAGCTTGGCCTGCAGCGCGGGATGCATCTCACTGATTTCGTCCAGGAAAATAGTGCCGCCGTTGGCCTGCTCAAACTTGCCCAGCTTTTGCCGCGTAGCCCCGGTGAACGCGCCGGGCTCATACCCGAACAGCTCGCTTTCCAGCAATTCATACGGGATGGCCGCGCAGTTGACCTTGACGAAGGGTTTGTCGCAGCGCGATGACTCGGCGTAAATCATGCGCGCCACCACTTCCTTCCCGGTGCCGCTTTCGCCCCGCACCAGCACCGTGGCCGTGGTGTCCGCCACCTGCTCGATGGTCATCTTTACTTCCATCATTTTGGGGCTGGTGCCGAACAGCATGGTGAAGTCGCTCCGCCGCCGGACTTGTTCGCGCAGTTGTGTCACTTCCGAATAGATCCGCTGGTTGTCCAGGACCTTGGAAATCCGTACGTCGAGTTCCTGCGTATCCACCGGCTTGCCGATGTAATCGTCGGCGCCGAGCTTGGAGGCCCGGAAGACCTGGTCCGGGTCCTTGTTGGCGGAGAGCACCATCACTGACACCGTGGGCTTGATCTGCTTCAGCCGTTCCAGGATTTCTGTCCCAGCCTGACCGTTCACTGCGGTATCCAGCAGGACTAAGATGGGATCAAAACTGCGGAACACCCGCAGGGCCTCCTGGTCGGTGGAGGCCACCACGACCTCAAAGTTTCTGTGGCCCAGATGGGTAGCCAAGTACTTGGCCATGGTCAAGTCATCGTCCACGATCAGCACCCGGTTCTTCGGCTTCATTCCTAACCCCTCGGTCGGACGGGAGTGGCCTAGTCTAGGGTCTTTGAAACCCCATAGAATGCACTTTGATTCCACTTTAAGGCACGGCGATGCCAAGCGTCAAGGTGCAACGACGCATCACTGCGTCAACCAACAAGTCGCGATTGAGGGCCGCCTGCTACGGGTTGAGATGGAGAACTACGAAGAACGCTTCCCGGTGATGAAGTGATAGGGAGGCCAGGGTCCGCTCATGACCACTTCCACGCCGGGCAGATGCCGGGTGGCCATTTGATATTTGTTTTGGTATTTTTCGACCTTCTTGTGGTCAATGAGGTGGGCGATATCAATCAGCATTCCGCCGGAATCTACTTTGCGGCAACAGACGTCCTGGTCCAGCGGATCAAAAATCTTGTGCACCTGGACGGAAAGGGCGCGCGCCTTGGTTTGCCGCTCGCGCTGCCGGACGGCCTTCTCGCGCAGCTTGGTCAGGTATTCGCTGCCCACGGAAGCCGGCAACTCAATTTCCTCCAACGCTTGACGCAAAGACCCGTCTTTCACCAGCAGCTTTAAGTGCATCTCGGCTTTGCCTTTGAGCTTGGTCACGCTCTCGGTGAATGCCTTGCGGTTCAAACGGACGGCCCGGCGCAGGGCGTCATCGGTATCAAAAACCGTGCCAAAGCGGAATGGCAGCACCGTGGTGCGCTTGAAGCATTCGCTGACCACGTGCGCGTGCTGCAACAGGGCCGTCTGGCCCAGATTACCGGTGGGGATGTATTCACTCACGATCACGGAGAAATCGCCGCTGGGATAGGCAAAGGTTTGCGCGTCTGCGATGCCTTTGAGGTTCTCTACGGGGACGGGACGACGGGCGCGAACGCCATTCTGGAATGCCTGCTGCTCAATGATGCAGTACGCGTACCATGCCATAGGGATGCTTCTCCTTGTCGAAGAGCCGGCCGGATTTTTTAAATTGTGTAAACTGGGCGAAAACGCGAAGAGCTGTTTGATGAATTTAATTTCTTCAGATCCATCAGGCGCCGGCGGGTTTTCCGGCACTGAATTCATCCTATGATGTTACTTGGATAAATGCAACAACCACTGTGCACGAGGACTCAAAAGTTGCCTACGAAATAGGCCAGCGTCCTGTTGGCCATTGTCGTACAGGGCTTGTCCTCGACCTGTGATATGTATGAACGCCTTTGTTTTCATTCGTTTCGATCAAAAACAGTCGGCGCGACGCCGTTCTGTAATCCTCAAATCGGTTTTTCTTGTTGACTTTCAAGTTGGTTCGTTGGTTCCGAGCTTCTTCCCGGAAACGTAGACACAAAAAGTGATACAAGGCGTTCCACGTCTGCGCTCATCCGCGCAATCTGCGGCAGACCGTTGTTTCCTTCGCGTCCTCCGCGGTTCAGCTTCTTGTTTTGGCTGACTGCTGACCTGTCCCGGCTTGCCGTGGAGTGCTGACCGCTGACTGCTTTTTCTCCACCCTGGCCCACGTGTCTTTGAGCGCCACCGTGCGATTGAACACGAGTTTCCCGTGAGTGCTGTCGCGGTCCACGCAGAAATATCCCAGCCGCTCAAACTGGTAGCGATCGCCAGGCTTGGCGCCGGCCAGCGACGGTTCCAGCTTGGCGTCGCGCACCGTTTCCAGGGAATTGGGATTCAGGTTGACGGTAAAGTCCTGGCCGTCCGGCACGTCACCCGGGTCGGGATTGGAAAACAGGTTGTCGTAGATCCGCACTTCAGCCTCAATCGCATGCGCTGCCGACACCCAGTGAATCGTGGACTTCACTTTGCGTCCGTCCGGAGCGTTGCCACCGTGTGTGGCCGGGTCATACGTGCAATGCACTTCCACCACTTCACCCTGCGGGTTCTTCACCACGCTCTGCGCGGTGATGAAGTAGCCGTAGCGAAGGCGCACTTCTTTCCCCGGCGACAAGCGGTAGTAGCCCTTGGGCGGAACTTCGCGGAAATCGTCCTGTTCGATATACAGCACGCGGCTGAAAGGCACCTTGCGCTTGCCCGCGCTCTCGTCTTCCGGGTTGTTGACCGCTTCCATCCCCTCTGAATGGCCCTCAGGATAGTTGTCAATCACCACCTTGAGCGGCCGGAGCACGGCCATCACGCGCTGGGCGCGCTTGTTCAGGTCTTCGCGAACGAAATGCTCCAGCATGACCAGTTCAATCGTCCCATTGGTCTTGGTCACGCCGATGTTGGCGCAGAAATTCCGCATGGCCTCCGGCGTAAATCCGCGGCGACGGATACCGCACAGCGTGGGCATGCGCGGGTCGTCCCACCCGCTCACGTTCCCGTTCTGCACCAACTGCAGCAGCTTGCGTTTGCTCAGCAGCGTGTAAGTGAGGTTGAGGCGGTCAAATTCAATCTGCTGGCTGGGGAAAATCCCCAGGGACTGTATGAACCAGTTGTACAGCGGGCGATGGTCCTCAAACTCCAGCGTGCACATGGAGTGCGTGATCTTCTCCAGCGAATCCGATTGCCCGTGCGCGTAGTCATACATCGGGTAGATGCACCACTTGTCGCCCGTGCGATGGTGCTCAGCGTGGAGAATGCGGTACATCACCGGGTCACGCATGTTCAGGTTGGGTGACGCCATGTCAATCTTGGCGCGCAGAGTGCGCGAGCCGTCCGGAAACTCGCCTTTGCGCATGCGCTCGAACAGGTCCAGGTTTTCTTCCGCAGTCCGGTTGCGATACGGGCTTTCCTTGCCCGGCTCAGTCAGCGACCCGCGATACTTGCGGACTTCGTCGGCGTTCAGGTCGCAGACGTAAGCTTTGCCCGCCTGGACCAGTTGCACCGCCCAGTCGTAGAGCTGCTGGAAATAGTCGGAGGCGTAGAGCAGGTTCTCCCACTGAAAACCGAGCCAGCGCACGTCTTCCTGAATGGACTCCACGTACTCGGTCTCTTCCTTCTCGGGGTTCGTGTCATCAAAGCGCAGGTTGGTGCCGCCGCCGAACTCGTCGGCCAGGCCAAAATCCAGACAGATGGCCTTGGCGTGGCCAATGTGCAGATAGCCGTTGGGTTCAGGGGGGAAACGGGTTCGGACGCGACTGTTGTTCCGCCCGGCCGCCAGGTCCTCGGCGACGATGGCGCGGATGAAATCGATGGGG
>JBGPLR010000267.1:0-5287 GCA_041486545.1 Terriglobia bacterium | reverse complement strand
GGCGCTTACACCCGTGCCCGGCTCCCCTTTCCAGGCTGATGATATTCCGTACGCCGTGGCGGTCGATTCTTCGGGAGAATTCGCATACGTTGCAAATTTCCGGGCGGGTACTGTTTCTGTTTTCAAAATTGACCGCAGCTCGGGCTCGCTTTCCGCGGTCGGGCCCCCGGTCCCAACTGGGGGGATGAGTTCGATATCCCTGGCGCTCGATCCGCATGAGCGCTTCCTATATGTGGTCAACACAGCGAGCCAAGATGTGTCTGCTTTCGCGATTGGTGGCGATGGAATGCTCACCCCTGTGCCCGGTTCGCCGTTTGCGTCCGGGGAGTTCACGCAGGGAATTGCTTTTGATCGATCTGGCGACTTCCTGTACATCTCTTCAGGGTTCCAGGTGCTGGGCTATTCGATCCGGACTGGCGGAGTGATAGTTCCGCTGGCTGGGTCACCATATCCTGCGCCCGGTTTCCTCGTTTCGCTTACCCTTGACCGGACTGGGCGTCATGTTTATGGAGCCGCATTCTCTTCCGGTGTCGCTGCCTTCAATATCGCCGACAACGGCGATTTGACGGCGGTGAGCGGCGCACCTTTCCCCGCAGGACAGGTCACGGTGTTTGTCACTACCACCGCAGGCCATTGAGTCGCTAGACAACATTGCACAAGTCGGGACCGTGCCGAGAGCCTCGGCACGGTCCTCTCGTGTGCATCCAAGGGCAGTGCCCGAATCGTGCGCTCCCGTCTCCATCCAATCCGGTTCCCTCCGTGTTTCAAGGGTTTTGCGTTTGGCGCGGGGATAGGCGTAACTGCGGCCGGGATGGTATCCTAAAGTGTGCATGATTTTCCTCTGCACGGAGGGGTTACTTGGCAGAAGTTCGATTGCAGGAAGGCGAGCCGCTGGAGAACGCGCTGCGCCGGTTCAAACGCAAGGTCCAGGCGGAAGACATCATCAAGGAAGTCAAGCGGCACTCGTATTACCTGAAGCCGGGTGAGAAGAAGCGTGTGAAGCAGGCCCTGGCGCGCAAGCGCGCGAAAAAGAAAATTCGCAAAGACCGCGAATCCCGTCCCGACCGCGACTAATCGCCCGCCCCTTACCGCCCTAAACGGCGGTCCGCTGGAATTTCAAAAAACGTGAGGGATTGGTCCATCCAATCCCGCTTCACCCAACGCCATGTGCGAACGCCTGCAAGCGCGTAGCCGCCGTTTGTAAAACACATGTGCTCTTCGTTACATTCCGTGCACGGGCCATCGTGCTAGACTCCGCACGCTGAGGAGTACACACGATGCCCACTGTTGCCCACGTTGAAAAACACTTTACCGGGACGGCGCTGGTACGCGACGTCGTGATTGGAATGTCGGACGGGCTTACCGTTCCGTTCGCGCTGGCCGCCGGCATCTCCGGCGCGGTGAGTTCCAGCCACATTGTTGTGGTGGCCGGACTGGCGGAGATTGTGGCCGGCTCCATTGCCATGGGACTGGGTGGCTATCTGGCCGCCAAGAGTGACGCGGAGCACTACGAAAGTGAACGGCAACGCGAAGAATCCGAAATCGTGAAACAAGTTGACGACGAGATCAAGGAAACCACGGACATCTTTCAGTCCTACGGCCTCAGCGAAGAAGAGACTGTGCCGGTGGTCGCATCGTTGCAGAAACGCCCGGTGTCGTGGGTGGATTTCATGATGCGTTTTGAGCTGGGTCTGGAGCGTCCTGATCCCAAGCGCGCCTTCGTCAGCGCCGCCACCATTGCCGGAGCCTACATTGCCGGCGGGTTCATTCCGCTTTCGCCGTACATGCTCTTCCGCACTTCGTCGCAGGCGTTCTGGTATTCGGTGCTGGTTACTCTGGTGGCCCTGGCCGTGTTTGGCTATATCAAAGGCCGTTTCACCGGAGCCCGGCCGCTGCGCAGCGGCTTGCAGACCGTGGTGATCGGCGGCCTGGCGGCTGGAGCCGCGTACCTCATCGCCAAGCTGATCTCCTGACAATCTTCCAGTTGCCGCTTGATCTCGCTTCAGGATTCCAGATTGCTTGCTCAGCTTCGCTGGGCGCGCGGGCCGATAGCTAATCATGTCAGACATGGGTGATTGTCCCCATGCTCTTTCCGGTCCTGGCGATTTTTGTAAATCAGTGTCATCAGTGTCAATCAGCGGTCAGGTTTCCTCTTTCTCCGCGTCTCCGTGGTGAAAGCTCTATTGCCGAGCACATGCCATAATTGACCGCGTACACGAAAGGGACCTTCCTGTGCCGGAACTGCCGGACATTGTGGTCTACGTGGAAGCGCTGGAGCAGCGCATCGTGGGCCATCTGCTGGAGCGCGTGCAGATTGCCGGGCCGTCGCTGCTGAAGACGGCCACGCCTCCTGTCGAATCTGCGCAAGGGCGAAAAGTTTCGGAGTTGCGCCGCATCGGCAAGCGGATTGCCATCGGCCTTGAATCTTCGTCCGATACGCAAAACCTCTGGCTGGTCTTCCACCTCATGATCGCCGGCCGGCTGCACTGGTCCAAGCAGCGCAAAGTCCCCGACGGCCGCCGCACGCTGGCCGCGCTGGACTTCGACTCGGGCTCGCTCACCCTGACGGAGGCTGGAACTCGCAAACGGGCTTCGCTGCACGTGGCGGCTGGAAAAAACGCGCTGGCCCAGCTCGATCCCGGAGGCATTGACGTTTTTTCTTCTGGACTGGATAAATTCAGCGCCACGCTGACCGCCGAGAACCACACGCTGAAGCGTTCGCTGACCGATCCCCATTTCTTCAGCGGCATCGGCAACGCGTACTCTGACGAGATTCTGCATCAGGCCCAGCTTTCGCCGGTCGCGTTGACGCAACGCCTGAAGCCTGATGAGATCAGCCGCCTCCATGACGCGGTGCGCCGCACGCTGGCTGAGTGGACGGACCGGCTTCGCAGCGACGCGGGCGGCAAGTTCCCGGAGAAAGTCACGGCGTTTCGTCCGGAGATGGCCGTCCACGGCCGCTATGGACAGCCGTGTCCGCGATGCGGCGCCAAGGTGCAGCGGATACGCTATGCGTCCAACGAAACCAATTACTGCCCGCCCTGCCAGACAGGAGGCAAGCTGCTGGCGGACCGTTCTTTGAGCCGGCTGCTGCGCCAGGATTGGCCGCGCTCGCTGGAGGAAATGGAAGAGCGGATGTCAGGAAACAAATAGCACTTTCAGCCTTCTTCTGGCCAATAGCCAAAGGCCAACAGCCAACAGCCAAGAGCAAAGGCTCCAAGTCGCTTTCCCATTCCCGCTGCCTTCTAATTAATACCTTTAATTCAATTCCAATAATTCTGTAACAAAGATTGCTTATAAACATGAGCGTTGCAGAGCGGTTTCGGAGTTGTTGTGGGCAACCGGTTGTCGCGGGGCATTCCCCGCATCGCAGTGCGAATTCCGGCGCACATCAACTCCGAAACTGCTCTGAATCAGTTCAAGAAAAGGTAATCTATGCCGCCAAAGCAGAATAAGCCGGACCGCCTGGAAATGGCCAGCGAATTTCAAGGCGACGAACTGGATGACTTCCTGCGGTTCGCGTGGCTGTGCTCAAATTCGAACGACGACATCGCCCATCCCATTCGCTTTGAAAACGTAATCAAGTTCGACGCGTAAGCACGCGTCCCGCAGCCTGGGCTTCCCCTGATCATCGGCCGCGGGCCGTATTACAATTTCTTCCCTTATGCGAAAAGTGATTTTGGCCGTTGGCATCAGCCTGGATGGCTACATCGCGCGTCCTGACGGGTCCGTGGATTTCCTCTTCATGACCAAAGACTTTTCCATGGCGCCGTTTTTCAAGACCATTGATACCGCGCTGATGGGCCGCAAGTCGTACGAGGTGGCCATAAAAATGGGAGGCTTCGGGTACTGGCGTAAGATGAAATTTTACGTGTTCTCCCGCACCCTGCCGCCGGGAGAGCGCGATGGCTGCACCTTCACCAGTGAGTCGCCGGCAAAGGTGATAGCGGACATCCGCCAGCAGCCGGGCAAAGACATTTGGCTGATGGGCGGCGGTGACCTTGCCCGTCAAGCGCTCATCGCTGACCTGGTGGACGAACTCCACCTGGGCGTGGTCCCGGTGCTGCTCGGCGAAGGCATTCCGCTGTTTCCCGGCGGCTTCCCGCAACGCGACTTCGAGCTGCTGGAAAACAATACTTACTCGCGAGGCCTCATCGAGCTTAAGTATAGGCGCCTGCAGCCTGGGGCTAAATCCAAGGCCACGAAGTCCAAGGCCACGAAGCCGAAAGCTGAATCGCGATCGAGCAAGTCCAGCCGCTAATTTCGGTTTTCGCGCCGGGCGGTAGGTGTCAGTTCGTGCAGGCCCAAGGCTCGTGTGGCCGAGCCGCCCTCGGCTGTGCTGGCGTCGCACGATGGCCGCGGAGCGGCACATCACATCCGCGTGTGATGGCCGTCACAGCCGCAACGTGACTCACAGGCAATACTCTCCACTCAGTTCACTCTGAGGGAGGCCCCCATGAGCACAGCCGTAGCCAGAATCCCAGCAGAAGAAGCCAAGCCGCTGCAGTTGGTTCCCAACCCCGCCGTTGCCGCCGTAGCCGACGAGCACCCGCTCCTGCCGGTTTTTGTCGCCGGCTTCATCGCGTTGATTGGCGCGGTCGCCTTTGTAGGCAGCATCGTGGTGTGGCTGTCCATCCGTTATTCCGGCGTGCTGGCCCCGTAACGCGTCGCGCAGAACCTTTCTCTTTGCTGAAGCCCCGCGCGCACCAACCCCGGTCGCGGATGGGTTCGCTGCGGACTCCTGCCTAACAACAGTTTCCGCGACCACTCCTGCTAAGCTGTCAGCGTGGAGATCGTATTCCGTCCGGCGGCCGTGAGCGACGCCCATTCGCTCGCCACCCTGATCTGCCTGGCGTCGCAGTCGCACTACAAGACCACCGGCTTTGAACTGAGCCTGGGCGGCACGCGTGAACATCAACACATGGAACTCAGCCGCCTGGCCGCGGCCAAGGCCCGCTCCTGGTTTCATTTTTCCCATTTTGAGGTCGCGGAAGCCGATGGCCGCGTGGTGGCCTCCGCCGCCGGCTTCGACAAAGCACTGGCAGAGAACGAACTCCCCGCGGCGCTGCGCGAAATCGGCTGGACGGACGAATCCCTGCTCGCTCTGGAACAGCGGCTGGCTGACCTTTACGCAAGTTTTCCGCAAGAGCCCGCGAGTTTCTGGACGATTGATCACGTTGCCGTCCTGCCCTCTGTCCGCAGAATCGGGCTGGCGCGTTCGCTCATAGAGCGGCAGTTCGCCCGCGGGCGCGCCGCCGGATTTCACCAGTGCAAGCTCGACGCGTTT
>JBGPLR010000266.1:0-5296 GCA_041486545.1 Terriglobia bacterium | reverse complement strand
GCGGGTTCGCCATCGCGCTCAAACAGCGCCAGGATCAGCGCATCACCTTCAATGAAGACCTTCTTCGCTTCGTACTTCGGCAGCAGCTTGTTGATGGGATCGTAAAAATTCAGGCTGAAGTATGACGCCGGGTTCAAGCCGCGCTCCACCAGCGTGCGGGTCAGCGTGGTGGACTCGCGAATGTCCGCCTTGAGCACCACGTGATGCATCACTTTTTCTTCTGACGGCTTTTGCTCTTCCGCCAGCAGGAACTCGTACAGCGTATTGTTGACCGCGGAAAGTTCGCGGAACTTCTCATTGCCCAGGACGTTCACGCTGTCCATCACGGCCAGCACCGTCTCCATGCGCCGCAGGTCGCGATGGTAGCGCAGAAAGTCGGCGAAGAACCGTCCTGCCAGCCGCGCGCGTTCCGCACTCTTGCAAGTTTCAATTTTCCTGACGGCGGCGTGCAGGTTGGCCGCGGAGATTTTACCGTGCTCGTCCAGCAGCGTTTCCACGCGCTGTCGCTCCGTGCGTGAAATCAGAGCATTCTTCAATTGCTGCAGATTGATGGGCGGCGAGTACTGCGCCAGCAGCGGCGCCACTTCATAGGACGCCAGCACGCTTTCCATCACGCTCTCTCTTTGCAGCAAATCAACCCAGGCGTTGAGCATGGCCTTCTGCGCTTTGCCTTGCGGCGAAGCATCGTCTGGCACGCCGGCCGCCATGATCTCCTGGGCGTTTTCCGGAACGTTGAGCAGGCCTTCCACTTCCGGATCGTCAAATTCCGCCACCACCCCCAGCGACTTCAAGTACTTCCCGGCAACGTCATGGATGGTCTGGAAGCGGTCAGGGTCGCGCTCATAGTTCCCCAGCATCACGTAATGCTCGCTGTTCAAATAGTCGTCCTGGCCATCTTCAGAAAAAAGCAGGCGGTTCAGGAAAAGATCAAAGGTGGCGGCGTGATCATCGCCAAACAACGACCGGCGGGTCTTGCCCAGAGCTTCTTTCTCGGCTTCACGCAGGACCACGAACAAATCCTGGCCAGCGCGACGCAGCACCCCTTTCTTGTTGATCTGGAAGCGCATCACGCGGTCCCGCAGGCCCATGGTGGTGTTGGTGCCGGACTGGCGCGGCCCTTCGTACAGTTTGAGCCGGCCGCGGCAGCGCTCCAGCACAATGCCGTACTGGTTGACCAGCTCCGCGCGCTGAAACTTGAGCACGGCCAGCCGGAAGAGGAAGTCCAGGGACACGTTATTCTCGGCTTTGGCGCGGTTCAGTGCCACTACGTGGAGATCGGCGAGAAGGTGTTTGAACTCCGCCTGGTCAAACGGGCGGTTGGTGTCCGGTTGCCGCAGGACTTGGCGTTGCGCCATGCGGGCCCGCAGCCGGCGGTCCGGGGATTCTTCCGTCGCCAGGTCTTCCACGTTGCCGTGCTTGGCAATCAGCTTGAAAATGTGCAGGCGGGCGGCATCAACAAATTTAGGGCTCAGGAACACGTCATGCCGTACGTTGTCTATCCCCGGCACCAGATCTTCCAGGACCAGCGAAGGCTCATAACTGGCCAATGAAAGTTGGCGGGCGTGGTCCACCAAATTTCCGCGTTGAAGGAAGGAAAATGCCATTTGTAGCCGAAGCTCTTGAGGGGGAAAGTAGGATTCTACACCGGAAGCCGTATGTCCCTTATGTTACCTTCGGCACTTTTCCTCGAAAGCTTAGGTCATCAAAAGCCGGTTTTTGCTGTATGGGAGGCCTTGCGGGCCTTCTCAAACTCATCGCCCTGCTGCCAGGCGACCAATTCCGCCTGGTTGGCCACCTGCCAGCCCAGTATTAGGCCGAACTTAGCCAGTTTTGCGTCGGCCGTGAAATCCATCTCA
Organism: Terriglobia bacterium; assembly: GCA_041486545.1. Taxonomy (GTDB): domain Bacteria; phylum Acidobacteriota; class Terriglobia; order Terriglobales; family Acidobacteriaceae; genus Angelobacter. The sequence goes on along the minus strand of JBGPLR010000266.1, from coordinate 3,440 downwards.
GCACGATATTCGTCGGAAGGCTGGTGGTACCGGTGGGCCACGTAGTCTCTCTCTTTTTCTTCGCCCCAAGTCAGGTCGTGCCCCTTGAACAACGCGCCTTCGTTGACGCTGAAAGCCGGCACGCCGACGCGCGCCATACTGAAGTGGTCGGAACGGTAATAGTGCCCCGCTTCAGGATGATCGTCCGCCTGCATCACCAGATCGAACGTCTGGGCAACCGACTGCACCACCGGATACACGGTGGTCCGTTCCGCGCCGGAGACTACAAGCTGCTCAGGTTCGCCGAACGGCTGAATGTCATCAAAGTTCAAATCCAGCGAGATGTTATGGGCCGGCACCGGCGGATGCATGCCCAGATAACGCGAGCCTAGCAAGCCCTGTTCTTCCGCCGTGACCGAGGCAAAAAAGATGGAGCGCTTCGGCTTCTCTTTGGCGCCGGCAAAGGCCCGCGCCAGTTCCAGCAGGATGCCGCAACCGGTGGCGTTGTCCGCCGCGCCGTTGTAAATGTTGTCACCCGGCTCGTCCGGATGAATTCCCAGATGGTCATAGTGCGCGGTGTACATCACTGCCTGGGCGGCCAGCTTGGCGTCAGAGCCCGCCACCTTGCCCACCACATTGCGCGAAGCAAACGGACGCACCTTGCTGACGATGGTCTCTTTCAAGCGCACGCCCAGTTCCACTGGCTTGAAGCCGCGCGTGTTTGCGTCCTTGAACATCTGTTCCAGGTCATGGCCCGCCGCATGCGCCAGTTTGCGCGCAACTTCCAGCTGGATCCATCCCGCCGACTTCAGCTTGGGATCTTTGTCGTCTTGCAGCAGAGAGGTTTCTCCGCCCCAGGAGTTGCGCACCACCTCCCAGGGATAACTGGCCATCTCTGTCTTGTGGACAAGAATCACCGCCACCGCGCCGCGACGCGCCGCTTCTTCATACTTGTATGTCCAGCGTCCGTAATACGTCAGCGCGCGGCCTTTGAAGAAGTTAGGATCGTCGGAAGGCGGCTCGTTCACCAGCATGAGCACCGCTTTGCCCTTCAAGTCAACGCCTTTGTAATCGTCCCATTTATATTCCGGGGCATGGATGCCATATCCGGCGAAGACGATGGGCGCGTCGATCTCCGATTTTTCCGAATGCGTCAGGTCGGTGGCCACGTAGTCGTCGGCGAATCTCAGCGCCATCGCCTCGCCGCTCTTGGGGACAAAGGCCAACTGCGTCTGCTTGGGGTCCGTGGTCACGCCATAAAAGCCTATGCTCTGGAAATAGGTTCCGTTGTCGCCCGCGGGCAGCACCCCATAGCTCTTGAATTGCGCGGCAATCCAGTCGGCCGCGGCGTCGCCGCCTTTCTGCCCGGTTCCGCGTCCTTCCAGGGCGTCGTCGGAAAGATACTTCACCGTGGCGCGGATCTTCTCCGCGTCAATCGAACTCATGGCCCGTTGCGCGGACGCGGAAAGGCCTCCTGGGGCGGGTTTCTTTTGCGGGTTTTGCGCCGCAAGCGCCGTGCAGAGCAGAATAAGAATGCCAGCAAGCTTTTTCATAGTCCCCCAAAATATCAGACGCGTGATCATACGACAGAGCCAGTTGATCTTTTTACCAGGCTGACTGCTGACTGCTGAATGCTGAGTGCTCTTCCCCGCGAACCGCGGGCTAGTTCTTTGAATCTCAGCCTGGCTTGAACAGCGGAACTTTTTCTTCCGGCGGGAAAATCTGCGCCGGTGAGGCCGCGTTGAGTTCCGCCAGACGATCGGCCAACTGCTGCATCTCCTCGCGCGACCAGCTCACTGATGAGAATACGATCTCGCCTTCCGTAGAAATCATAAACACTGTGGGCACGTTGGTCAGCCCGTACGCGTTGGACACCGGATACTTCTTTTCCTTCTCGTCCAAGAGCACACAGAAGGTCACGCCGCACTCGCGATTGAAAGCCTGCGTGTCCTTGGCATTGTCTTGCGAGACACCGACGAAAGTGAACTTACCGTTCTGGCCGTAGGCCTTGAAGATGCGCTCCAGGTAGGGAAACGCAAATTGGCATACCGGGCAACTGACTTTGAAAAACGCCAGCACGACCGGACCGTCTTTCAAGGTTTCCGCCAACGAGAACTTGCGGCCATCGAGAAATGAAAGATTGATCTCCGGCGCGCGGACGCCAGCTTCCAATGCGGGCATGGATCCTCCGACAACCTATTCTAAATAATGTGCCATCCCGAGGAACAGTCACACTACTTTGTGGATGGTCGTCTCACTTGCCTTTCAGGCACGTGCCGCGATGATTGTCGGCAAACTCCTTGCTGGGCTTGCCTGCTTCGTCCAGGTTGCCGAAGAAGCAGCTCCGCGACTGCGACGATGACCCCTGGAACGCGGCTTTTAGGCCGCTGGTGATGCGGTTTGCCTCATACACATTGTTCACGTTGGCTCCGCTATTGCGGATTGCCGTAGCCTTGACCCGCGACTCGGCAATAATGCTGTTGTCGCGCACCACCGTGCCGGTAACGTTTCCTTGAAAGAGCAGGCCGATCACGCCGGCTTTGTTGATCTGTATGGTGTTTCCCGAAATATCGAAATCCGCGTACGAGCCGCCGCCGCCGATCACCATGCCGTAGTTGCGCGGATGGATGATCTGGTTGGCCTGGATCCGCGTTCCTTGATTGGCCAGGCTGTCAATGTTAAAGCCGTATTCGCTGTCAGTGGAAACGTTGTGGTGGAACAGCGTGGTGCCCAGCATCCAGCCGCCGTAGGCGATCTTGTAGCCTTCCACCGTGTTGTTCCGCACTTCCGCCACCGCCGTGCCCACCGCGATGGCCGTACACCACTGGCCGGTGAAGCTGCTCATGCGGACCCGTTCAATCATGTTGCCGTTGTTGTCGGAAGGCGGCGCGGTCTGCCGCACGGAGACAATCCATACCGGAAACGTCTCCCATCGCGCACCCAGCTCTCCCGCGGTGTTCAGAACGTGCAAGTCGTGGATCCAGTGGCCTCCGCGGAAGGAGCGCAAATGGACGCCCTCCAGGTTGATTGCACTGAGGTTCTGGTGGTTTGCCTCGGCTTTCAGCGCAGGATAGTTGCAGTCAATTGTAAGATCGGACACTTCCACGCCAGAAGCTTCGTCTGAATTTGTGCTGAAGACCACGCCCACGCCCGTTCCCTCAGGAATGTTCTGCGGGTTCTTGGGTCCGGGCGCCACAAAAAGCGCGACGAGTTGCACAGTGGTTACCCCAACGCCGGCGCCGTGAATCTTCCATCCTTTGCCGATAGTGAAACCTTGCTGCTGGTGCGGCACGCTGATCATGAAGTCATAGGTGCCTTTGGTGTGAAACATTCCCGGCCCCAGACAAACGATCAGGTTCTCGGTCTTGGCCACAGTTTTGTGCGGATTACCCGGGTCGGCGCAGCCTTCGGAGTAGCACCGCAAAATCTTGTCGAAGCCCTCCACGGTGCTGCCGTCGCGG
>JBGPLR010000265.1:0-5298 GCA_041486545.1 Terriglobia bacterium | reverse complement strand
CGTGTTCACCGGGAACTTGCGGCTGTTTTCTTTGACCCTACCCTCGTCTTTGGTCTCAGGCTCTCCTGGCAGGATTTCGCGCAGCGCCCACTCGATGCGGCTCACGGATTCGCCAATCAACTTGATCTGTTTTGCCTGCTCGGTGTAGGGAGCGTAGGATATCGCTTGCAGCGCGTTGCGGACGTGGTGGTTCATGCCGGCAATCACACGGATCTTTTCCATGGTGGCGCGATAGCGCTTTTGTTCGTAACTGAAAACCACCAACGCCGCGAACATCCCAATAATGATGTCATCGATGGCCTCGACCATCGACAATGCCTTATGGCTGATGAGAATTTCGAACCACACGCCGAGAGCAGCGATGATGACGCCAAGGAGCACGCTGGTCCCGATTCGCCGCATGAGAGTCGGAGCTTGGGGTGTCCTAAACATTCAGATTCCCATTATTTCACGGGCGCGCAGCTTATAGTATTTGAAACTTTCAAAGCCAGGACCATTGCCATGTTTGCTTTGTTCAGATGGGTTGTCTTTTGTTGGTGTGCGATAGTTTGCTTAAGCGCTTCGGCTACCGACAACCAGCCGCAGTATGAGGTGTTCGCCATCCGCTACGCCACCATTCCTGACTTTCCTGTGGCGGCGCTGGTCCAGGGCGCTGATCCCGATCGCAAACTGGACATCGCCATGGCCGTCTGGCTCATCAAGGGCAACGGCCGCAATATTCTGGTGGACTCCGGTTTCTATCGCGACCAGTTTTTCAAAGACTGGACGGTGAAGGATTTCATCAAGGCCTCTGAAGCCGTGGCCCGTGCCGGCGTCAAGCCGGAAGAAATCACTGACTTGATCATCACCCACATGCACTGGGACCACGCTGACGGCATGGACCTGTTTCCCAACGCCCGCATTTGGCTGCAACGCGACGAATACACCTACTACACCGGCGAAGCCTGGCAGCACAAGAACACCCACGGCGGCATTGAGAAAGACGATGTCGTGGCCCTGGTGAAATTGAACATGGAAGGCCGCGTCGGCCTGGTGGAAGGCGACGCCCAGGAAATCATTCCCGGCGTAACCTGCTACACCGGCGGGAAACATACTTATCAGTCACAGTACGTTGGAGTGAAGACCAAAGCCGGGACGGTGGTCCTGGCCAGTGACAACATGTATCTTTACGAAAACCTGGACAAGCACGTGCCCATCGCTCAGACACTGGACGCCGCCTCCAACCTGCGCGCGCAGGACCGCATGAAGCAGATCGCCGGCAGCCCCCGGCTGATTGTTCCCGGCCACGATCCGGCGATGTTTGAGCGCTTCCCCAAGGTGAATGAGCGCGTGGTCAGGATCGAATAAGACCGCGCGAAGCGTACAATTGCGCGCATGAAAATCCGACGAATAGTCACCGGGCAAACTGGTTCTGGAAAATCAGTTTTCGTACATGATGAATCCGTTGACGCCATAGCGTTGGCGGCTGGCTACGAATTTCATCGCATGTGGGGCAGTGACCAACCACCGGCCCTGCCTGCCGACGGCGGCGCGCCGCCACAACCCAGGTACTTTCCTTCTCCCATCGGCTACCGCTTTGGCTTCTTCACCCTGCCGCCTTACACCGAGCGTGTTCCTGAGCCACCCCCGGACCCCACTGCTGTTCTGGCGGAACTGGAAACCAAGATACCCGGCATGGCTGAAGTCCTGGAACCCGGCGGCAGTGGCATGCACACCACCGATACTGTGGACTTTGACGTGGTGATCTCCGGCGAAGTCTGGCTGGAACTGGACGATGGCGCTGAGGTCCACTTGAAGGCCGGCGACTGCGTGGTGCAGAACGGAACGCGGCACGCCTGGCACAATCGCTCTGCCCAGCCATGCGTGATTGCCGTGTGTTTGCTGGGAGCCAAGCGCGCGCACTGAGCGACGCTGAGTTTCCGTCGCCGGAGCGAGTATACTTTCGTCGCTATGAAAAACCGCTTTGCCGTCGTCACACTCGCGATTCTCGTTGCCGCGTCGTTCACCTCCTTCGCACAGGGCACTTTTACGCTCGGCACCGCCACCGCCGCGCCTGGACAGAAAGCCACCGGCGTTCTGGAAGTCCCCGCCGGATCAGACGCCGCAACGTCCATCCCTGTGGTTGTGGTGAACGGCGCAAAGCCTGGCCCGGTGCTGGCGCTGGTCTCCGGTTCGCACGGCACGGAATATGCCTCAGTCATCGCCCTGGAAAAACTGATTCAGGCGCTTGATCCCGCGCAGCTCTCCGGCACCGTGCTGATTCTTCCGCTGGTCAACACCGCGTCCTTCGAACAGAAGGTCCCGCACCTGAACCCGGTGGACGGCAAGAACATGAACCGCTTCTACCCCGGCAAAGCGGACGGCACGCAGACCGAGCGCACATCGGCGATCATTACCAAGCAGGTCATCGAGCGCAGCGACTACCTCATCGACTATCACGGTGGCGACATTGACGAAAGCCTGAACCCCTACGCGTACTGGCCCAAGAGCGGCAACGCCAAGCAGGACGCCATCACCCATGACATGGCGATGGCCTTCGGGCTGGGCACCATCATCGTCTGGGCCGACCGCCCCAAAGATCCCAACGCGTCTCGCTATCTGGACAACACCGCCAACACGCGCGGCAAACCGGCTATTGTGGTGGAAGCCGGTTACGCCGGAACAGTCACCACCGACGACGTGCAATCTCTGGTCAACGGCACGCTGAGCGTGATGCGCTATTTGAAGATGCTGCCCGGCACGGTCGCGATGGTGGAGCATCCGGTGTGGATCGGCAAGATTGACACCGTCACCAGCGACCAGACCGGCATCTTTTATCCATTGGTGCAGCGCGGCGCGTACGTGGAAGCGGGCATGAAGATCGGCTACGTCACCGACTACTACGGCAAAACCATTCTGGAAGCGCGCGCCCCCGCGGCCGGCGTGATCCTTTATATATGCAGCGTGCCGTCCATGAAGAAGGGCGACACCGTGGCTTACGTCGGGGAGATTACGACGAATCCGTAAGGGTAGATGGCAGCGGCTTTTGGCGCTTCGCTCGGTCACACACTCAATATCCACTGAGGAATAGGCGCAATCCGTCGGGCCGAACCGCAACGCTCGTTAATTGGCCTAGCCACAACCCTCGTTAATCTACGTGCTGAGCGAAGCCCGCGCCTTGGTACTGGCGAATCGAAGCATCCCGAGGATGGCAGGTATTCCAGAAGAGCTGGTCCAACGTTGAAATTGAGCTGATCGGAAAGCTGGGGGTGTGAGTCTTGCGCAAGCGATAAGCTTAAGAGAGAGAGAGGGGATGTCCTTGTTTCTCTTCTGCACTGCAAACAGCGACAAGGGTTATCTCTCTTCCGTCCGTTTACTTGTCTTTCTCCTGGTCCGGGTCCTTTTCCTTTTCTTTCTTCGGTTTATTCCCAGCATCCTTGAGGAACTCCACTTCTTTGCCGGTATGCGTTTTAACTGCTTCGCAAATGGTTTTGTACTCATTCTTGTCCATGCGCAGGACTATGCTCTTGGGAGCGCTCTGCTCGTGAAAATCGATGTAGAGCCAGTGGCTCTTGGATTTTGTCAGCATCACGACGGCTCCGACCCCCAATGAAGCCACCATCACAATGGCCCCCTGAGTCACGCGGTGTTTCTTGGTGTACTCGTAGGAGAATTTGTCAAGCTGGCCGTAAGGAACGTTCACAAAGTCATGATCGGCGACGCGCACCACGACCGCCTTGTTGGCGTCACTGAGGATCAAGGTGGCGTCTGTTTGCTTCCCTTTCGCGTCTGTGACTTTCACGCCATGGAAGATCTTATCTTCAGCCGGCTTAGCGTTTGTGCCAGCCTCCGGCGCCTGAGTCCCTGACGGGGCAGGCGGTGTTGGCGTGCTTTCCTGCGCGCGCGCGTTAAGCTCAAGCGCGGCTGTTAGGCCAACAAGACAAAGGATGCATGCCATCCTGCGAGTCAAGCTGGAGAAAAATAAGAGTTTGGATTTCATCGTTCGCTCCTTTTCAATCTGGGAATTTCATTTGTCAACGAACCCATCGTCGAATCGCTGTCTGTGTTCGCCGCATGGGCGAGAATAAACGGCTTGTACGGTTTGCAGGCTTACGATGTTTGCTTGCTCGCGCAATGCTGGAATTCAAGTGAATTTCAGAGGCCGCTTTCTTTCCCACGCAGATTCGCCGCACATCATAGTGACGCGAAAGCCCAAAGCGTTTCAGTGAAAATCGAGGTGTTCCATCGCTCGTGAAGAGAGAAAGACGATAGGGCAACTGGGAGGTTTCGACGAGTGAGGCCCCTCAACGGAAATGGAGCAGGGATGGCGAGGAACTTTACATATCGCTCGGACAGCGTAATGGGGCCTTTGCGTTCACCACCGAGAGATTTGTAACTCCGGGGTCTGGTCGATTGACGGGCTGTCCGGAAGCAACCTGAGCCGCCTGCTGCTCTTAGTCGAAGGGCCTGCGATCCACACGCTTCAGGACGGTTTGTGACTCACACTCTGCTCTCTCTCGCTTTCCATCGCTGATAGAAATACACTCCCCACAAAATCACCGCCAGCCCGGCGAAGATGAAGCCCGCGGCGGGGTCGGCGCCGAAGAAGACCAGCTTGATCTTGTGGTCCTGGATCCTGAAGAGCAGCGTCAGGAGTGTGTAAAAAAACGCCAGCCAAAAGAATATGGTGTAGGTGGGCAGGGGTTCGCGGCGGCGGCGCACACGCAGGTAGAACAGCCAGAAGAACGCAGCAAGCGCGGTAAACGTCATGCCCACGGTGGGCGAGGTGCCCCACATGATCCAGACGATCTTCCCCTCGTGCACGCGAAACAGAAGCAGGATCACGGTGTAACACAGCGCCAGCCAGAAGAACGCACTGCGCGTCTGCACCACCTGGCGGGCGCGCTCCAGCGCCAGCTTTTCCCGTGCGTCGTCCAGGGGAGCGAACGGGGCCTTCAGCCCTTCCACGGATTTGTTGGCGCTGCGGGCTGTCCGCTCAAAGTCCGGGTCCTGGCGGAAATATTCCTCCACCAGGGCGCGCGTGGCCGCGCTGGCTTCGCCGGAGAAGTAGGCCGGCAGCAGATCAATGATCACTTCGCGCTCAACATTCATGGTTGTTCCTCCTGAAACATCTCACGCACCCGCATCAGCTTCAAGCGCGCGCGATGCACTTTGACTTTCACCGTGCTCACCTGCAACCCAAGCGCATGGGCAATTTCCTCATACGACATTTCTTCCTGCACGCGCATCAGCAGGGCGGCGCGGTCCACTTCCGCCAGACGCTGCAACGCCGCCATCACCGCGTCCAGTTCGGCTTTG
>JBGPLR010000264.1:0-5308 GCA_041486545.1 Terriglobia bacterium | reverse complement strand
GGCGAGTATCACGGCTTCTTCTGGTTTTATTTCATGAACGAGCACGTCTTGCGCTTCCTCGGTCTGCGCTATCCGCGGGACTACAACACCGTTCCTCGCGTTTCTTTCTGGCTGCTGAACCTGGTGTGGCTGTTCCCTTGGAGCGTTTATCTGCCGGCGGCGCTGAAGCTGGACTACCGCTCCCCGGCCCGCGACAGCCGCACCCGTCTGCTGGCCTTGTGCGCGATTGGGTTCTTGCTGGTCTTCTTCACCTTTTCCACCACGCAGGAATACTATTCCTTGCCCATCTATCCCGCCCTGGCTCTGCTGCTGGGCTGTGCCATCGCCGGGGACGCCGGCGGAGACCAGGACCAGGAAGGCTCTTGGCTCAAGCATGGCCGCAGGGTTTTGGGGACGCTGGCTGCGGCTGCGGCCCTGGCTGCGGCCGGCCTGCTGCATGCGGTACGGAACATTGCTGCCATCGGTGATATATCACGGGCCTTGCGGCAGGACCCTACTGCCTATACACTTTCGCTCGGCCACTTAGGGGACCTTACCATCCCCGCTTTTGCCTACTTGCGTGCGCCGCTCGTGCTGGCTGCAGGAGCTTTTCTGGTGGGCGCAGCGGGGTCATGGCTGTTTTCCGGACGGCGCGCGATCTTCGCCCAGGTGGCCATGATGGTGCTGCTGTTCCACGCCAGCCGTATGGCCTTGACGGTGTTTGACCCGTATCTGGGGTCGCGTCCGCTGGCCCAGGCGTTGCTCCATGCGCCTCAAGGCCAATTGGTCGTGGATGGTGCATACTACCCGTACTCATCGGTGATGTTTTACGCGGACCGTCCGGCATTGCTGTTGAACGGCCGCAAGAACAATCTGGAATATGGGTCTTACGCGCCCGCGGCGCCGCAGGTTTTTATCGGCGATGGTGAGTTTGTGAAACTGTGGTCGGCGGGGCCGCGCTGCTATCTGGTCACCGACGCCGGGCAACTGGCGCGCCTGGAGCAGTTGCTGGGAGCTGAAAAAGTGCGTGAGATCGCCGCCAGCGGCGGCAAATTGCTTTTGACTAATGACTTGTCCGGCGCGACTGCGGGCAGCTCCTCGGAGAAGGAGAACGTGCACGCGATATGGTAATCATTGAAGCCATCCTGTCCGTCTTGCTGGCCGGTTCGCTGGTGTACTGCGTGCTGGTCATGATCGCTGCGCAGCGCTACAAAGCGGTCGGCCTGCCCGCGCCCCAGCCCGGCCCCGCGCCCGCCATCAGCATTCTCAAACCGCTGTGCGGGCAGGATGAAGGCCTGGAAGAAAACGTCCGCAGTTTCTTTGTCCAGGACTACCCGGATTTTGAAATCATTTTCGGCGTCCATCGCGCGGACGATCCCGCAGCCACGCTCACCGAGCGCATCATGAGCGAATTCTCCGGCCGCGTGAACGCGCGCCTGGTGGTGACCGGAGAGTCCTCCATTCCCAACGCCAAGGCCTACAGCCTGGACCGCCTGGTGCGTGAAGCCAAACACGACTTGCTGGTGATGAGCGACAGTGACGTGCGGGTCAAGCCTGATCTGCTCCTGAATCTGGCCCGCGAATTTCAAGGCCAAAACCAAGGTCAAAAGCAAGGTCAAAAGGATGCCCCCCGCATCGGGTTGATCACCTGTCCGTACGCCGCCGTGGCAGGGAAGAGCGTCTGGTCGCGCCTGGAAGCCATCGGCATGAACACGGAGTTGCTGGGTGGCGTGCTGGTGGCGCGCATGCTGGAAGGAATGCGCTTCGCTCTGGGCTGCACCCTGGCGGTGCGCCGCAGCGTGCTGGAAGCCATGGGCGGCTTCGGCTACCTGCAGGAGTATCTGGCGGAAGATTTTGTCATCGGCCAGCGCACCGCGCAGATGGGACACCAGGTTCTTCTTTCGTCTTCCGTCATTGAGCACCGCATTGGCAGCCAGAACATGCTGCCGAATCTGACCCATCGCCTGCGTTGGGCGCGCAGCACGCGGCGCTCGCGTCCCATGGGCTATTGGGGACAAATCTTCACTTATCCCTTGCCGCTGGCGTTGCTCTTGTGGGCCGCATGGCCCAAGGCGTGGCCGCTGGTCCTGCTTACGCTGGTGTTGCGTGCCGGAGCCGCGGTGGCCACCGCCGCCGTGGTCCTGCGTGATCCTCTGTTCCGCCGCCAGTGGTGGCTGCTGCCCTTGCAGGATATTCTCGGACTCCTGGTCTGGATGGGCGGCTTCCTGGGCGACACCATCGTGTGGCGCGACCGCAAATGCACCGTCCTGCGCGACGGACGCCTGCACGTGAACACCTAGACTCGCAAAAAAATCAAAACCCCAGCGCCGCCTTGACGCCGGGGTTTTCGCATGTTGAAGCTGTTGCTGTGATTACTTTGTGGAACAACTGCTGGCCAGCATGTTTACCTTCTTTACGGTAAAAACGGGCTGCGAGTCGGTGCCGTTTCCTCCGCCTGACGCCTGCGAACCCACCAGCTGTACCTCATGGCCAACGTGATTGCTCAGCTTGGAACTATCGCCCTCAAGTTGGTAGGCCTTGCCGGACTTCTCGGTCAAAGTGAAACTGTCGCCGGACCCCGCCAGGCAACCCTGAATGGTCGCTTCAGCTTTGGCCGGCGGCGCTGACTGCTCCGGGCTGAAAGTCCGCGGGTTCGCCGGCGAAGTTTGCGTTGCGTTCGGGGCCGCCGACTGCGGAGCGGACGGCGTTTGCTGCGCTGCCACCCACACAGCGGACAACAGCAGGACTCCGGTGATCAGATAGATCTTTTTCATTTTGCATTCTCCTGTGACGGCCCGGCCTTCCTGCGGCCGAGCGAGTCGTCAGAAGCAGCGCTTTGGGATTAGATAGAACTGCCACGAAGGAGGTTTGCTCTGGCGCACAACAATCGCAAACATCGCCGCGCTCGCGCGGGCGTGGCTCGTTGGAACTAAGGAAGAATAGGCCAGAAAAACGTACAGGGCAGAAGTGGCTCATTCCTTCTGCCCTGGATCTTGCTTTGACGAAGCAGGCTTACTCCAAACTTGGATTGTCTGGAACTACGTTGCTTGAATCGGCATCATCGCCAGCTTTTGCGCTCTAGCCCTGGCGACGGCCTCCGGGATGTAGCTGCAACAGGGATCTTCCGCGAAGATGTCGCCCGTGACGGCGTAGGCACGCGCGCGCGATCCACCGCAGATTTCCTTGAATTCGCACTCATGGCATTTGCCGTGCAAGTTAGCGGTGTTGCGCAAAGACACCAGCAGCTCTGACTTCTGGTAGATCTCCGTCAGGCTCTGGGTGCGCACGCTGCCGGCGCTGATGGGCAGGAACCCGCTGGGATAGACCTCGCCCACATGCGACACAAAAACAAACCCTTTGCCGTCGTTGATAGGCAGCAGTCCGGGGATGCCTTGTACCGCGTCGGCGGTCAACTCCTGGATGGCGCTGGAATTTCTGGCGCTGCGCTGCTGCAGGACGAAGCGGCGATAGTGCTGCGCTTCCGTGGTTTTCACGCGGAAGGGCATCTCCTGGGAAAACTTGTACAGCTTGGCGAACGTGGCTTCAAATTCTTCCGCCGTCGGCAGATCGTTGGTCTGGCCGCGGCCGGTGGGCACCAGGAAGAACAGGCTCCACAGAACCAGTTTGAAATTCTTCACCAGCTCCGCCATGTTGTCCAGGTCGTGCAGGTTGCGGTTGTGCAGGCTGGTGTTGATCTGGATGGGCAGGCCCACTTCATTGGCCCACTGGATGGCTTGCAGAGTGCGGGCGTAAGAGCCGGAGACGCCACGGAACACGTCATGCAGTTCGGGGACGGAGCCGTCCAGGCTCACCGCCAGCCGGACCAGACCGGCCTTCTTCAATTCCGCGATGGCATGTTTGGTCAACAACGGCGTGGCGCTGGGCGTCATGGCCGGATGCAGGTTGAGGTCCGCGGCATAGCGGACCAGGTCAAAGATGTCCGCGCGCTTCAGCGGATCGCCGCCGGTAAAGATAAAGATAGGCGGCCGCAATTCGGCTACGTCGCGAATAAGCAATTGTGCTTCCGCTGTGGTCAATTCCAGGGGATGCCGTTTCGGCTGCGCGGATGCGCGGCAATGGCAACAAGAGAGATCACAGGCCTGGGTCGCTTCCCATATCACGATAAGAGGGCACTTATTCAGATCAAAATTGGCATTCATGGTCCGCTTGTCCTCAAAAGCTAGTGTCTATAACAAACCATCCTAAGGCTTTGGCCACACCGCGCATGTGACCACCATCACAGTTGTTACGCGGCCTAAACCAGGGACACGTTTTGCGGACGGAATCAGCAGCTTGCCCGGCTTGTGTGACGGCCCGTGACCCGCGTCACAGCTAGCTTTTGCAGTTTCACCCATGATGGTTGGTTGCAAGTTAGGAAGACTTGGAGGAAGCCGAAAGGTTGCCTCCCGCGGCTTGAGACCGGACTGAAAGGCGCCTCTTCCGGGATTTTCATCGCCCCCAACTGCGAACAAGACTGTTTCGGTTGGGGTCCGGTTCGGCCGCGTCAACCTGCAAGATGGGCGATCCAAATGTGTTTATAGAAACGAGGTTGAAAAATCATGAATGCAATCTTCCGGAAAATTCTGGCCTTCGGCGCCGCATGCGCTGTGGCTGCGATGCTGACTTCTACCGCCGCTGCACAAGCCGGCGATCTGTACAAGGCCAAATGTGCTTCCTGCCATGGCGCCGACGGCAAGGCTACTGCTATCGGACAGAAGATGGGGGCCAAGGACTTTAGCGATCCAGACGTCGCCAAGAATAGCGACGCTGCCTGGATCGAGATCACCAAGAACGGCAAAAACAAAATGCCGAAATACGACGGTAAGTTGACCGACGATCAAATCAAAGACCTGATCAAGTTCGCCCGCGGCTTGGCCAAAGGCAAGTAATCCCGAAGAAAGCAGACCGGAGAGAAATGAACGGGATTAGAGCTTGGTTGTTGTTCGTCTTGGCAGCCTGCGCAGCCCAACTCCATGCTGCCGGCATGGCGCCAGCGGCGGGGCGGGGAGTCGCAACCCTTATAGCCCTCAGCGCCCCCGCACCCGCCGGGTTTTTCCCCAGCGCCGATCCCGCTCCCAACAGCGACCTCTGTATTTCCTGCCACAGTGATGTCGCCGACAAAATCAAAAAGCAGGTACACGGCTCCGTCCCGTGCCAGAGTTGCCACCTCAAACATGAGGAGTTCCCGCATCCGGAGGGCGTGCCCAAACCGGCTTGCGCGACTTGCCACTCGAATATGGCCAAGGACTACGCGCGCAGCGCGCATGCCCAGGCGATCAAGAACGGCAACGCTGCCGCGCCGGATTGTTCCGTCCGCCACGGCAAGGCG